>CAYFVS010000372.1:0-16685 GCA_964346565.1 uncultured candidatus Brocadiaceae bacterium
TAGGCCCGCAGCCCCGCGTCGAACGCGCTTTGCCGCCCCGCCTGCCCCGGACCGGGCTGCCACCCGGTCAGCAGATAGACGCCCAGGGCAAACGCAAGGCAGTACACCGTCACGCGGAACAGCCGGTCACTGACCCGCCGCCGCACGAAGGCGCCCGCCACAGTGCCCGCCAGAACCGCCGGGACCAGCGCCCCCGCCACGGTCGCCCGCCGGACGGTGAACAGGCCCTGCCACGCGTAGGGGACTACCTTGACGAGGTTGGCGATGAAGAAGAACTTGACGATGGTGCCCACGAAGATCCGCTTGTTCAGCCGCTGCGGCAGCAGATACAGCACGATGGGTGGCCCGCCCGCGTGGGCCAGCGTGGAGGCCAGTCCACTGCCCGCCCCGAGCAGGGCGCCCTGCCACGGCCGGGGCTGCAAACCGACCTGCGCGGAGTTCAGTTCGGCCTCCTCATGCTGCCGGTGAAGCTGGACGAGCACGAACGTGACGGCGATGAAACCGATGGCCCGCCGCAGCCACAGCTCCCCGTCCGGCAACCCCAGAAACCACTCCAGCACCAGCGCCCCAGCCACCACCCCCGCCAACATGCCGGGCACCAGAACGGCCAGGTTGCGCACCGAATGGTCGCGCCGGTAATGCGCCAGGGCGAACACGTCCCCCACCAGAAGGACCATCAGCATGACCGGCAGCATCTCGGCCGAGCCCAGGACGGTCACCATCAGCGGCACGGCCAGGATGCCCGCGCCGGCGCCGAAACCGGCCTTTGACACACCGACCAGCAGCGCGGCTGCGGCCGCCCCAGTCCACTGCAGCGTACTCAGGCTCAGCACTGGCGCGAATCCTCCAGAATCCGGAGCAGGACGAGGATAGCGGCCTGACGGTACCTTTTCCAGGGCAGCAGAACAGAGCGTTGCATCCGGCACGCATCGTTCCTACAATAGCTACTTAGGCAGGGGCTCTCGTCATGTATTACTTCCTGGCGTTTCAGATTCTCTGCGGCTTCTTCAGCGCCTACGTGGCAGGTCGCAAGGGGCGCAGCCGCCCCCCTTGGTGGTGCGTGGGTGCTCTGCTTCCAGTGGTCGGAGTCGCGCTGGCCCTGATCGTTGACCAACCGAGAGGGCATGCGCCAGACCTGGAAGCCCCGAGCACCGGGGGGGAAGCTCTCCATCGCCCGCGGCGCTGCAGCGGGGAGTTCATCCCGGACTGTTTGGGCTGCCCCTACTTCCGGCGCCGTCTGTTCGGCTCAGACAGCCTGGACGCCGTTCGCGGTTACTGCCGGTTCTTCGCGCGCGAACTGCTGGACGAGGAACGGAGCGCGGCCTCGGGCTGAGGCGGCCCTGAGAGGCTGGTTCCGGGGCCGGTCGCCCTTGACGGCGGCTGGGGCTTCGGCTAAAAATGGCGTGCCAGTCCATGACGCCGGGCTTAGACATTCCAGGGATATCATCTGAGGGAGCTACCTTCATGGGACGAGTGCGTAGGGCTGTCCTCGCCCTTCTCGGTGTTCTGATGTTGGGCTGGGTAGCACTCGGTGTCTCCGGGGCCCAGGTGGAGGAGGCCGAGAGCCCAAGCGAGCTGCTCAGCGCCATGGAGCAGGCGGCCGAGTTCGAGCGCGGCGAGGAGCGCGATCGCCTGGTGGAAGTCGCCCAGGAGGGCGGCAGCCAGCGGGCGGCCGCCATCGTGGAGGCCCTCATCCGCCAGGTGGAGAACCGGGCCGAGGCCCGCGACCCCAACTACATCGGCCACTGCGTTCTGGCGCTGGAGGAGCTGAGAGCCCAGGAGGCTACCGAGGTGCTGTTGGATGTTCTCCAGGATCCCTACCTGCCGCTCAGCTATCTGGCCACCCGCGCACTGGGGACCATCTATCAGGGTCGCGGAGGAACGGCCGAACAAGCGCAGGATGTCAACCTCGCCCTGCTGGCCGTCGCTTACGGCGGAGCCCCGGACCCCCTGCCCTACGGAGCGACCATAGCCCTGTGCCGTGTGAACGGCATCACCGGCGCCGAACCCCCGGAGAGCTTGGCTCGCGCGGCTCTGAGGCGGCGTCTCGACGAGTGGGTAGCGGCGGGCAATCAGCTCCCGCAGCTCAGCCAGATGCCCTGGCCGGTTGTGCTCCACGTGGCGATCACGGGCAACCCCGAGCCACGACGTAACGCCATACAGATTCTCCGCCAGCGGCGCGAGCTGGAACCGGTGGGACGCATTATCACACTGCTTCAGGATGAGGACCTGGACGCCGGCACGAAGGAGGCCCTGGGCGCACTGCTCGGGGAGCTGACCGCGGTGCCCTATCCGCCGAACTCGGCCGAAGGCACCGGCCCCGCAGGGCTGATGGCCGAGTGGCGTCAACGCTGGCACCGGCGCCTCAGCCAGCAGAGCGACCTCCAGCACGTCACCTACGCCTGGCGGCAGCTGGAGCTGGCAGTCGCCGACTACCTGGCCGACCCGAACGACGAGAAATCCCGGGTCGTCGGCGGGCTCAGGTCGGTCTTGCTGGAGCAGTTGGGCGGCCCGGAGGAGATCCCGCCCCACGCCACCGCCCAGACACGCGCGCTGCTGGAGCCACCCCTGCGCTCGAAGTTGGCCATAGAAGACGCTGTTGTCACGTTGCGCAGGGGCGATGCCACCGAGTTCGAGACGAATGAGGCCCTCCAGTCCATCCAGGGGGAACTGGCCAAGGAACACGGCACGGAGGTGGGTCGTCTGTTCCTGGAACCGCTGGCCCAGATCGCCGCGCAGGAACAGAACCGCATGTTTGCGGCCGACCTGGGCAGCCTGCTGTGGGAGTTGACCGGCATACCGCTCGACCTGGACGAAGCCGTGCTTGAAACCCGCCAGCAGCGCCTGCTTCAGTGGGCCACCGCCCTGGAGAGCCGCGAGGGAATCTCCATCCAGTTGCGGATCTGACTTCCCGCCCCCGCCGGTCGCGTCCCTTACCGGCGCACGCACCGCACGTAGTGGCCCGGTGCCACCTCGATCAGCGCCGGTATGTCCCGTCGGCACTTCTCCCCCGCATAGGGACAACGTGGATGGAACGGGCAGCCCGGCGGCGGGTTAACCGGGGAGGGCACGGTGCCGCCCGCCGGGGCCCTCGCCATGCGCCGATCGGGATCGCCGCTGGGCACCGAAGCCAGCAACTCCCGCGTGTAAGGGTGCACTGGCTCGGCGTAGAGCTTCTCCCGCGGCGCCCGCTCCACGATACGGCCCAGGTACATGACCGCCACCTCGTGGGATATGTGCTCCACCACGCTCAGGTCGTGGGCGATGAACAGGTAGGAGATCCCCCGCTCCCTCTGGATGTCCGCCAGCAGGTTGATGATCTGGGCTTGCACGGAGACGTCCAGGGCGGAGACGGGTTCGTCGCAGACGATGAAATCCGGATTCGCCGCCAGCGCCCTGGCTATGCCCACCCGCTGGCGCTGGCCGCCGGAGAACTCGTGCGGGTAGTGGTGGGCGTGGTCGGCGGACAGGCCGACCCTCTCCAGCAGTCGGCGCACCAGCCGGCCCCTCTCCCGACCCCGCGCCATGCGGTGAACCGTCAGCGGCTCGCCCACGATGTGCTCGACCGACAGACGGGGGTTCAGCGAGCTGTAGGGGTCCTGGAAGATCAGCTGCATGCGGCGGCGCAGCCGCCTGAGCGAGCCCGGCCGCAGGGCGTGCACCGGCTGCGCGTCGAAGATCACCCGGCCCGCCGTCGGTTCAACCAGGCGGACTATGGCCCGGGCAGTGGTGGTCTTGCCGCAGCCGCTCTCCCCCACCAGGCCCAGCGTGCGGCCGCGTCCCACCTGGAAGGAGACGCCGTCCACCGCCCGCACATATCCCTTCACCCGCTGGAAGACGCCCCTGCGGATGGGGAAGTACACCCTCAGGTCGCGCACGAGCAGTATCGGAGCCTCACTCATCGCTCTCGCGCTCCGGGTCGGTAGGATCCACGCCGTCGGGCACGCGCTCGTCGCCCCTCCAGTAGCCGGGCAGGCGGATGCAGCGGGCCCCGTGCCCGTCGGCCACGGGGCGCAGTTCCGGGTCAATGGCAGCGCACGCCGGGCGCGCCATGTAGCAGCGGGGGTGGAAGCGGCAGCCTTCAGGGTAGCGTCGCGCGTCGGGCACGGAGCCGCGGATGGCCGGCAGGCGGCTGCCGGGCTCGGCCTTCGACGGCAGGGACCGAAGCAGGCTGATCATGTAGGGGTGGAGGGGCCGCGCAAAGACCGTCCGCACGTCGGCGCGCTCGACGATCTGGCCGGCGTACATGACCGCCACCCGGTCGGCCACCTCCGCCACCACGCCCAGGTCGTGGGTGATCAGCAGCACCGACATGCCCAGCTCCTCCTGCAGCTCGGCCAGCAGCGCCAGGATCTGCGCCTGCACGGTCACGTCCAGGGCGGTGGTCGGCTCGTCGGCAATCAGCAGTCTGGGTCGGCACGCAAGCGCCATGGCGATCATCGCCCGCTGCTGCATTCCGCCGGAGAGCTGGTGGGGATACTCGCCGATGCGCTGGGCCGGGTCAGGGATGCGCGCCCTTTCCAGCATGTCCAGCGCGATGCGGCGGGCCTGGCGCCGGGAGACGTCCCGGTGCTGCCGGACGGCCTCGACTATCTGGCTGCCGATGGTGAAGACCGGGTTGAGTGCGGTCATCGGCTCCTGGAATATCATCGAGATGCGCTCGCCCCGGAAGCGCCGCATGCGCCCGGCCGGCAGGCGCAACAGGTCCTGCCCCTCGAACAGCACGCGCCCGGCCAGCACCCGCCCCGGCGGAGGCACCAGCCGCATCACCGACAGTGCGGTCACACTCTTGCCACAGCCGCTCTCCCCCACCAGGCAGAAGGTCTCGCCCCGGCGCACCTCCATTGACACGCCGTCCACCGCCCGGGCCACGCCCCGTTCGGTGAAGAAGTGGACGGTCAGCCCGTCCAGCTCCAGCAGTGTGCCGTTGCTGCTCACTCGGTGCCCTCCCCGGCTCGCAGCCGCGGGTCGAGGGCGTCGCGCAGGGCGTCGCCGAACACGTTGAAGGCCAGCACCAGGATGAACAGCGCCCCGCCGCTGGCGGCAAACTGCCACCAGACGCTCGGCGAGCGCGACAGCTCCATCTTCGCCTGCGAGATCATCCGCCCCCACGAGATGGTCCCCGGCTGCACGCCCACGCCCAGGTAGGTCAGCACGGCCTCGTTCATCACGATGCCGCTGAAGCCCAGGGTGAACACGATGATGGCGATGTGAAACAGGTTGGGGAGGATGTGCAGGAAGATCACCCGCAGGTGCCCGGCCCCCACGGCGCGAGCAGCCAGCACGTAGTCAGCCTCCCGCAGCTTCAAAGTCTCTCCCCGCACAAGCCGGCACAGGCCAACCCAGCTCATCACACCCATGGCGATCGAAAGCTGGATCACCCCCTTGTCCATGACGGTCATCAGAGCTATGAGCAACAGGATGCCCGGTATGCACGCCAGCGTGGAGTAGAGATAGACGATGGCGTCGTCCACCGCGCCGCCGAAGTAGCCCGCCACGATGCCGAACAGCAGACCGAGGGGCACGTAGATGGCCGCCGTAAGAAGGCCCAGCACGACAGCGGTGTTGACGCCCTTGAGAGCCTTGCGGAGCACGTCAACGCCGTGGATGTCCGTGCCGAGCGGATGGCCCCTCTCCCCCGGAGACAGGTAGCTCTCCTCCTTGTCGGCCGAGCCCACCGTTTTGATGAACGCCCAGTCTATGAGGGAGATTGTCTTCTCGACGGCCCCTTCCCCCGCGCCGACCGTGTAGGGAAAACGGACGAAGTCCAGCAGGCCGAGCGTCAGGTAGAGCGCAATGATCGCCAGGCAGACCATCGCCAGACGGTTGCGCCGCAGGCGGCGCCATGCCTCCCCCCACAGGGAGCGGACCCTTTCCGGTGTGTCGGTCTGGTTCATCGCAGCCTGATCCTGGGGTCAACGAAGGTGTAGCTGATGTCGGTGGCCAGGTTGCCCCCCGCGAACAGCAGGGCGCCGATGTAAACCATGACGCTCAGCACCTGGAAGTCCCCGCTGTTGACAGCCTCGATGGTCATGTTGCCCAGCCCGGGGATGCCGAAGAACCTCTCCAGCAGCAGCGAGCCCATGAAGAGGAAAGGGATGGCCAGCACGGTGCGGGTCAGGATGGGCACCATGGCGTTCTTCAGCACGTGCTTCAGCAGGATGAGCCGCTCGGCCAGCCCCTTGGCGCGGGCGGTACGCACGTAGTCCTTGTTGATCTCCTCCAGGAAGATAGTGCGGTAGAAGCGCACGCTGCCGCCCAGCCCCTTCAACACGGCGATCAGCACCGGCAACAGCAGGAACCGAGCCGACCACATGCCCGGCGCATAGCCGTACACCGGGAACAGGCGCATGTGCTGGGCGAACAGGTACTGCCCCCCTATGATGTAGACCAGCACGCTGACGGACATGAACGCCACGCAGACGACCACCACCCACAGGTCTATGAAGGTGGCCCGGAAGTAGGCCACCATCAGCGAAAGGCAGATGGAGACCACCAGGCCGAACGCGAAGATTGGCACCGTCAGGGTGAGCGAGGGCACCATGCCCCGCAGGATCATGTCGCTGATCTTCTCGTGGGTCTTCTCGGAGCGCCCGAAGCGGAAGGCCAGCAGCCGCACCATGTGGTCGATGAAGCGCGTCTCGGTCAGCTTCTGGAGTCCGGGCTGCTCCTCATCCCAGAACAGGTCCTTGTCCCAGCCCCGCTCCCTGATGATCTCCTGCATGCGCTCGGCGTCCGCGTGGCGTCCCAGCTCCCGCGCAGCCCGAAGCTCCGGGGTGAACAGCACTTCGAACAACAGGAAGGTCAGCAGCACGACCCCCACCACGAGGGGAATCGTGTAGAGCGTGCGTCGTATGACGTAGGCCAGCACGTCGGCTGCGCCTCCCGAAGGATGAAGTCCCAATCCTTGGCGTTCACGCCGGGTTTACTGTCCGTGCCTGTCAGATCTCAGTGGGTGTGCCGGCGAAGGCTCTGCGGAACAACACCACCACCACGGGCAAACCGAACAGGACCCCCAGAAAGCCGCCCAGCAGCGGGTAGTTCGGCCGGTTCCACTCGCGTTGCCTCCTGCGGCGCAGCTCGGTGTCCACGTCCCGGTATTTCAGGTGTCCGCCGGTTATGCCGTGTGGCTTGTAGTTGCGCACCCACTGGTGAACCAGCACGTAGCTGACCGAGTGGACGGAGGGTATCCAGACGCAGTCCTCAACAACGATGTCCCTCATCTGCTGGATGATGCCCAGCCGCTCGGGGGTGTTGTGCATGGCGCGCATTTGCTCGAACAGCTCGTTATAGCGCGGGTTGTCGTAGAGCGTGTTATTCGGTCCCGGGGCCTTGTTCGGCCCGTAGAGAAGCTGCAGGAAGTTCTCCGGGTCCGGGTAGTCCAGCACCCAGCCCAGACTGAAGACCTGGAAGCCGCCCTCATGGATCTTGCGCAGGAACTCCGCCCACGTGTTGGTTCTGACCCTGACTGTGATACCGATCGCCTCCATGTCGTCGGCAAATGCCTGGGCGCGCTGCTCGGCCGCCGGCCCGGCCACGCCGATGTCGTAGGTGATGGTCAGCCGCCGGCCGTCCTCGTCCACCCCGCCGGGGTACCCCGCCTCCGCCAGCAGACCCCGAGCCCGCTCCAGGTCCGGCCCCTTGTAGGGATTGTCGTAGTCCGGTTCGTAGCCGAAGATCCCCGGAGGGATGGGCCCCTGGGCGGATACCCCACGCCCGTTCAGCAAGTTCTCGATGCGCCACTGGGTGTCGAACGCCAGGCTCATCGCCTGCCGGAGCTTCCGGTTGGCGCCCACCACATCGTCCTCCATGTTGAAGCCGACGTAGTAAACGTCCGGCTGCCTGCTCTTGATCAGGCGCACGCCCTTGCGGCGGAACTCCGGCGTCAGCTCCTTCTCCGGGGTGATAGCCTCCCGGAAGGCATCCTTGCTCACCCCGCTGACGCCCCGATAGCCCTGCTTGAAGTAGATCCAGGCGGGCTGGGCCTCGTACATGATGGTGTAGTAAACGGCGTCCACGAAGGGCAGTCGCCGGCCCGCCGCCTTCAGCAGGCCGGCCTCCCGGTCGCCCGGTTCGCCCTCGGTGGGATAGAAGTCGTCGCGATAGGTGCGGTTGCGCTCCAGGATGAGCCGCCACCGCTTGCTCCACTCACCCAGCATGAACGGGCCGGTGCCGACCGGATGGTTGTGGAAGTCCTCGCCATAGTGCTCGACCGCCTCGCGCGGGACGGCAGCCGTGTAGTTCATCGCCAAGGCGTAGAGGAGCTGCGGGAATGGCCGCTTCAGCCGGATGCGCAGCGTGTAGCGGTCAACGGCCTCCAGGCCCTCGACGGTCATGGCATAGTCCATCGGCTCGCCCGCCGTGGACCGTTCGTCCGACAGGTCGTGGAACTCGTCCAGGCCGACCACCTTGCCCTGCAGCAGCCACCACCCGCGCGGCTGATTCCCCACGTCGGCCAGGCGCTTGATGGAGTAGACGAAGTCCCGCGCGGTGACCTCCCGGCCCCGCCCGTCCGGGAAGCATGAATCGTCCTGGAAGTAGACCCCCTGCTTGATGGGGATGGTATAGGTCAGGCCGTCCTCAGAGACCGTGGGCATTTCGGCGGCCAGGGCGGGCTTCAGCTCGTAGGGCCGCTTCAAGTAGTGATACTCGTAGAGTGCGTCGTAGATCTGCGCCGCCACCCCGGCCGACAGCGTGTCGCCGAGCTGAACCGGGTCCAGACTGTGGGGGTCCTCCCCAAGAACCCCGTAGACGATCTTCCGGTCGGCCGCCGGAGGATACGGGTCGTTCGAGCAGCCAGCGCAGGCCAGAACCACGGCGCAGAACACGGTGGTCAGCACCAGGCTGCAACAGAGGAACCTCTGCAACTGCATTGCGGTCAGTCCTCGAAGCGATGGATCTTCAGCATGTCCGTGCCGCCGGGAGTGATGGTGGAGGCACCGGCGATGTAAACGATGGTGTCCCCGGCCGAGACCAGCCCGATCTCTCGCAGCCTGCGGGTGCCCTGCTGCACCATCTCGTCGGTAGTCTCGAACCTGTCGAGCTTGACCGGCCGGACGCCCCACAGCAGAGCCAGCCGGCGGTAGGTCCCCTCGTCGGGGGTCAGCGCGTAGATCGGGGCCGACGGCCGACGCTGCGACACGTAGCGGGCCGTGCTGCCTGTCTGGGTGAAGGGCACGATGCCAGCCGCTTCCAGCCGCTGGGCAATCATGCACGCGGCGTTCGCCAGGGCGTGCTCGGCGCGGTTGTGCACCTCCTCGACCTCCGGCGTGGCCGCGCCCTCCCGGCGCAGATAGTCTTCGATGCTCCTTGCTATGTTGTCCATCATGCGCACAGTCTGCGCGGGGTAGCTGCCGACCGAGGTCTCCGCGCTGAGCATGACGGCGTCGGTGCCGTCCAGGATGGCGTTCGCTACGTCGGATGCCTCCGCGCGCGTGGGCCGGGGCGAGTCCACCATGGACTCCAGCATCTGGGTGGCGGTGATGACGGGCACGCCCAGCTTGTTGGCGGAGCGGATGATCTCCTTCTGGGCGACGGGGACGGCCTCAGTGGGCATCTCGATGCCCAGGTCGCCCCGCGCCACCATGACCCCGTCGGCAGCCAGCAGTATCTCCCGCAGGTTGCTCACGGCCTCCGGGCGCTCGATCTTGGCGACTACGGGCACTGCCTCGCGCGAGCCGGTGGCCTGCTCGACGGCATCCTTCAGACGGTTGATGTCGGCGGCCGCGCGCACGAAGCTAAGCGCCACGAAATCCACCTCCTGCTCCAGCCCGAAGCGGAGGTCCTCCAGGTCCTTGTCGGTGGGGCTGGAGATGCTCAGCTCCACGTCGGGCACGTTGATGCCCTCGTGCTCGTCCAGTCGCCCGCCGGTCAGCACGCGGCATTCGACCCGGTCCCCTCCTGTTGCCGTCACCTCCAGCTCAATCATCCCGTCGCGGAGCATGATGCGGTCGCCGGCCGCCACGTCGTCGGGCAGGCGCTCATAGCTGATGGGGATCTCGCGGGCGTCCCCCTCGAACTCGCCGACGCGCAGCGTAACTGAGGCGTCTCGTTCCAGCCGGACGGACTCGTGTCCTTTGAGCAGCCCGGTGCGGATGCGGGGCCCCTGGAGGTCCTGGAGGACGGCCACAGGGGTCTCCAGCTCGCGCACCGCCTCCCGGACGGTCCGGATGGCGGCACCGTGGCTCCGATGGTCGCCGTAGGAGAAGTTCAGACGCAACACGTCCGCCCCGGCCTCTATCAGGTCCCGCACCGTTGCGGAGTCCTCACTGGCCGGTCCGAGCGTCGCGACTATCTTCGTGCGCGTCGGCTGCATCGGCCTCCCCTGTGGTCTGGGCCCGGTCGGCCATCTTGCCCTTGAGCACCTCGACGGCTTTCTCGAGCTGCCGCTCGCGCATCCGGCCATAGTCTTCCAGCCATCGCCGCGCCGCCTCGGCACCCTCGGCTGCAGGCGGCGGTCCCTCTCCGACCACCACGTTCGGCTGGATCCCCCGTCCCTCGACCAGGCGGTCGCGGTTCAGCACGTAGCGCCCCACGGTCAGGTTGACGGCCGAGCCGTCCGGCAGCACCATCACCTCGGTGACCGAGCCCTTCCCCACGGTGCGCGTGCCGACCACGGTTGCCCGCCCGTTCGCCTGCAGCGAGCCGGCCAGGATCTCCGCCGCGCTCGCCGTCGCGTAGTTCACCAGCACGACCATCGGCACGTCCTGGGGCAGCAGAACCGGAACCTCTGAGTCGAAGGACCGAAAACCCTTTCGCGTGCGCAGAGCCACTATCTGGACCCCGGACAGGAACATGTCGCAGATGCGCAAGGAAGGCCCCATAAGCCCGCCGGCGTTGCTGCGCACGTCCAGTATCAGCCCGCGCACGCCTTCCTCGTTGATCTGCTTCAGGGCGTCGGCCATCTCGGTGGCGCAGTCCCGGTCGAAACTGCGGAACTCCAGGTGGATTACGCCGTCCTCCAGCGCTCGCCAGGTGACGTTGGGCACCACCACCTTCTCGCGCTCGATGGTCACCGTCAGCGTCCCCTCCGTCGCCGGGCGGCGCAGGCTGATGCGCACCTCGGTGCCGACCTCCCCCCGGATCCGGTCCACAACCTCGTCCAGCGGCAACTCCGTCACGTCCTCGCCGTCCACGCCGGTGATCACGTCGCCGGCCTCTGCGCCGGCCCGGTCGGCCGGTCCGCCGGCGTTGACCTCGACAACCACCGCCATGCCGTCGCGGGCAGTGACCAACACGCCGATCCCGCCGAACTGGCCGGCGGCGCGCTGCTCCAGCCGCCGTCGGTCGCGCTGGTCCACGAAGGCGCTGTATCTGTCCGGCAGGGACTCCATCATCCCGCGCATGGCGGCCTCGTAGAGGCTCTCCTGCTCGATGCCGTAGATGTACGCGCCCTCCACGTAGCGCAGCGCCTGGTGGAAGCTGGCCAGGCGCAGCTCCTCGGCCCCTGTGGGACGGTAGAACAGGAACCACACCAGGAACCACGCGAACAGCAGCACCAGCATGGTCCAGGTCAGGTAGGGCAGGTAGCGCGGGCAGGCCCGGTCGGACTGCTCTCGCTCGCCGGGATCTGGGGCCATGGTCTTCCGCTCCCTGCAAGACGGGTCTGTTGGGCATCCCCTGGCGCCACGACGTCACGCCGCTCCGGGCGATTCTACCAGATGGTCCCGAAACCCCACAAGGACGGCCGGATGCAGGCGCTTGCCCCGGCGGGGGCCTGGCGCGCTATAATGCCCCGTGGACAGTCACCGTCACTCGACGAGGTGTCCGAGATGGTTCCGGCTCAAGTAGCCGCACTGCTGGGTCCGTGGCCGGTGACCGCTCTGGGGCGCATTCTCCTCGCCGCGCTGCTGGGCAGCGCCGTGGGATGGGAGCGAGAGCGGCACGGCCGGGCGGCGGGACTGCGCACTCACATGCTGCTGTGCCTGGGCTGCGCGCTGATCATGCTGGTCTCGCTGCACGTGCCGGCGCTGTTCGCCGGGCAGTCGGCCGATGGCATCGTGCGCACCGACCCCGGCCGCATCGCCGGCCACGCCCTGAGCGGGCTGGGCTTCCTGGGCGCCGGGGCCATCATCGTGCTGGGGACCCGGATACGCGGGCTCACCACTGCCGCTGCCATCTGGGTGACGGCGGCCATCGGGCTGGCCCTGGGGGCGGGTTACGTAGGGCCGGCCCTCTTCACGTGGGGCCTGACGATGTTCGCGCTGCTGGCGGTGGGGTGGCTGGAAGGTCTGATGGCCCGGAAGGACAGGTACATCCGACTGACGTGCACCTTCCAAGGGACGGGCCGTCGGATGGACGACCTCCGCCAGATGCTGTCCGAGAGCGGGTTCACCGTGCTGGAGGCGACCACCGACTTCGAGGCGGACCGGATGAGGTACAAGCTGATCCTGCGCTACGAAGACAGGGTGGACTTCGAGCAGGTCACCATCGGCCTCAGCGAACGGCTCTCCGAGCAGGGCCTCCAGCGCGTGGAATGGCACGAATGACACCCCACCGCGTCGCGCCGGCAGTCGCCCTTACGTGCGCCGGTGGTAGTTCCTGTAGATGCCGCAGGCTTCCCTGGCCTTCGTCCAGGTGCCGAAGTACTTGCAAGCGGCGCTGTAGAGCGACGAGTGGTTCCTGCGCATGTTGGGCGCAGCGAGGTCCTCTCCGTGCTCGAACAGCTCGATTATCTCCTCGCGGATGATATCCTTGCTCCAGCGACGCCGTTTATAGACATCCTCCGGGTCGATACCCGCTGCCTCCAGGGCCTTGTCCCAGCCGTCGAAGTAGTTCAGGGCGGCGTTGAACAGCTTCGAGTCCTGCTCCTGCATGGCCTTGGAGTTGAGGGGGTTGCCCGCCTTGCGGCGCTGCTTGATGCGGCGGATGATCTTCTCCTCGTCCCATGCCTCGTAGCGACGTATGTCCGCCGGGTCCAGCCCTGCCGCCTCCAGGGCGGCGTCCCAGCTCCCGAACTGAGTGTCGCGTATGGCGGCATAGGCCAGCGCCGAGTAGTCCCGGTCAGTGGTCACGTTGGTCCAGGACAGGTCAACCCCCTCCTCGTGGGCCTCCTGGATCTCGTCGATAATCCGCTCTTTGTTCCACTTAGGAATCTTGCGGACCTCGTTCTCGTAGTCGATACCCGCGGAGTTAACGGCCTCCGCCCAACTGCCGAAGTGGTAGTTGGCTGCTGCAAGCAGGCCCTGGCGGCGCCGGGCCATCTCGTTGTACGACAGATCCTCACCCTCATGGGCCAGCGACTTTATCTGCCCGACTATCTTGTCCTGGTCCCATCCCTCGTTACGCCTTTTGTACGGCATGTCTCCTTGGATCCCTCGTGTACAACCTTAAGGAGTCCGCAGCCCCGGCTCTGGTGAGGGCACACCCCCCTCCATATAGGTCCGTATGGTAACGTCCTCGCCGGCACCCCGTCAAGGAAAACGTTGCCCAAATCCGGTGGCCGGATGCAGCCCGGCATGGAGGTTGCGGACGCCACGCACTAAAATGCACCCGTGTTCACTGAAGCCAACATCTGCGCAGTCGCGTGCCCCCCCGCGCGCCGCCTGCGCCCGCTCTGCGCCCTGGTCCTCTGGTGCATCTGCGCCGCGGCGCATCCGGTCGCCGCACGCGTCCGCGTGGTCCTGCCAGTGGACACAGAGGCCGCCGCCCGGCTGGAGGCCGCCGACCGCCTGATCGCCCGAGAGCAGTGGGAGCTCGCCCTGCCCCTCCTGCAGCAGGTCATCGAAGCACCCGAATCCGCCCTCGTCCGGCTTGAGGGCGCCTTCCGCCGGGCCCCACGCCTGGCAACCGAGCGAATTGCCTGCCTGCCGCCCGGCGCCCGACGCACATACCAGGTTCTCTATGGACCGTCCGCCGCCGGGCTATATGTCAGCGGCCTCCGGAACCGCTCCGCCAATGAGCTGCGCCGGGCCGCGCGTCTGTACCTGAACACCCGCGAGGGCGTGCAGGCGCTGGGCGCGCTCGCCGCGCTCTATATGGACGAAGGTGCCTACGGCGCCGCGCTGCGCGTTCTGACAAGGGCCGACGTCCTGCCCCTCAGCGCGGACGAGGCCGCTTCCCTGGTCGCACGGCGCATCCTGTGCCTGGCGCATCTGGCCCGCCGGGAGGAGGCCCAGGCGCTGGTCGAATCCTGGCGCGGCAGCGGCCTGAAACGGATCCGGCTCCGGGGGCGCAACTGGACGCCGGCCGAACTCCTCAGCACCGCTCACCACCGTTTCGCCCCACCCGAACCGTCACCGTCCGAACGGACGGATGCTCCCCGGCTGGAAGCGGCCCTGACGGTGGAGCTGCCCTTCGCCCGCCGAGATGCCGGCCGGGGCTCGTGCAGGTCGAGGCCGTACGTTTGGGCCGCGGACACAGCAATACTGGTCAACCGCGAGGGCACCGTCTTCTGCGTGGACTCGCTGTCTCCGCACGTGCGCTGGGCGGACTGGGGACCGGCCGGACTTCGCCAGGTGGGGATGGCCCTTCTGCGAGACCCCGGCGAGCCGGACGTAGCCCCGCCGCTGCTGCCCGTACGCGATGCCCACCGCTGGCGGCGCATCAACCGGGGGCTCAACACATTGGCCACGGATGGACGCAGGGCCTTCGCCGTGCATGTGGACACGCTCGGCATCACCACACCGGACAGGATTTGGGAAGCCGACCCGTCCAGCCTGCGCTTGACTAACGTCCTGCGGTGCTCGGAGGTGGCGACGGGACGCATTCTCTGGCAGGCCGGCGGCGGCGCGCGGGGGCCCACGGGCGGGCTCTGGTTCTTCAGTGCGCCGGCCCTCTCGGGCGGACGCGCATACGTGCTGGCGGCACGGGACGGCCGGCTGAGGGCCGTCTGCCTGGAAGCGGCCACCGGGACGCTCCTGTGGGAGAGCCCCGTCGGGCCCATCGAGTCGCGCCAGGAGGTCGAGCGGTTCCTGATGGAGTTCTACCTGGCGGATGCTTCTCCGCCCGCGGTGGCTGAGGGTGTGGCCGTCTTCCCCACGGGGCAGGGAGTCGTGTGCGGGTTCGACGCCCTGGATGGCTCCCTGCAGTGGGCGGTGCCCTACGCGCGCGCCGAGCGCATGACCCCCAGGCTCGGTCATTCCATCTCGGTGCCCATCGGCTCGTGGGACGCACGGGCGCCGTCGGTCTTCGGCAGCACCGCCGTGCTAACCCCGCTTGACAGCCGGCAGGTGCTGGCGCTGGACGTACGCGAGGGAGCGCTCCGGTGGGCACGCCCGTTCGCCGGCGGCCCCGCACGTGCAGGGCTGCTCGGTCTGGAAGAGGGCCGCGTTTACGTCCAGCACCGGGGGCTGACCTGTCTGGACGCGCTCAGCGGCGAGACGGTCTGGGAGACGGACGTGCCGGTCGGGGCAGCTGGTTCCGGCGCGCTGGCCCGGGGTGTAGTCTACGTGCCGGCAGAATCAGGGCTCCGCCGGTGGACCGCCGCAGGTGAGGAGGAGGGCCGAGTGCTGCACTGGCCGCCGGCCGCTGAGTCTTATGGGGACCTGACGTGGACCGCGAACGGGCTGGTGGCCGCCGAGGAGGACAGAATCATCATCTATCCCGCGGTACGGCCCCAGACGCGCCCTGAATCGGCCGCGGCCGCACTCTGGCGCGCAGCAAAGGAACGGCCCCACACGGCGGAGCGCCACCTGGAGGCCGCGCTTTCGGCTGCCGAAGAGGAGCAGAACCCCTGGCAGCGCACGGCGGCACTTACGCAGCTCGCGGAGGGCCTCGTGCGGCTGGCCGCACGCTCCGGGCGGGCCGACCTGCTCGACAAGGCCGCGATGCTCCTGCCGGACGATTCCCGCTCCCGGGCCGCCCTGGCGGAGGCGCGACTGCTCGCCGCGCTGAACTCCGCAGAGCCGGACCGCGCGGCGAGCGTTTACGCCGACCTTGTCGCCGCGCGCGGGATGGAGCAGGCGCCGGGTGCGCACGCATCGGTCAGTCTCTGGGCCAGGCTGGCCCAGCGGGTGCGGCACGCGCCCGACCAGGCGGCGTTGCGCGCCGCGTTCCGCGCCGCCACAGCGCCGCAGGGGCAGTCACCCGGGCGCTTCTCCCCCTACCCGGAGCCGCCCGGTGAGCAGTCCCGCGGTGCGACAGCCGTCGCTCCCCCCGGCGGCAAGCCCGGAGCAGAGATCTGGTCCGCCGACGGGTGGCTCATTCCGCCGGCGGAAGGCACGGCACGGCTCAGAGATCGCGTGCTCTTGCTGGACGGGCGGGAAGTGGTCTGCCGGCAGGCAAAGGATGGGCAGGAGATATGGCGCGTGGCGGTGCCGAGTGAGAAGCTGTGGGGCCCGGCGGGTGTCGGCTCACCCACCTACTACGCCCACGGAGGCGCCCTGGTCGTGGCACTTCCCTCGGCCCTGGTGGGCGTCAGCCCTGACGCAGGGAACTCCCTTTGGACGGAACTTACGGCCTCTGAGCGAGCTCTGGAGGCCGTTGACAAGCGCATCCAGCGCCATGACGACGGCGACCGCTTTACCTCACTCCTGGGTGGCCCCGCCTACGGCATGGCCGATGATCCCCGCGAGGAGCATATTGCACGACTGAAGTGCGGCCTGCCGGCCCCACCGACGGGCCGCTATGTCCTGGTGCCCATGGACAGCATCAGTTGCGGCGCGGGCGTCATCTGCCGGGTCAGCGCGGCCCGGGGAGTGCGCGTGACGGCCGCCTCCTCCGGGGAGACGCTCTGTGACTTCCCG
>CAYFVS010000373.1:0-2597 GCA_964346565.1 uncultured candidatus Brocadiaceae bacterium
AGCCTGGCCGCCGACAGCCGGGGCGTCTACGTCCTGAGCGGCTCGACCATCACCGTCTACGACCACGACCTGACGGAGGTCCGTTCCGGCCATTTGGCCGCCCCGGCAGAGGCGGAAGAGGAGGAAGCCGAGGGAGAAGAAGAGGCCCAACAGGGCGAGCATCCCGGTCGCGCACAGGAGGAGCATCCCGCTCGCTGACATGGGCGCGGCTATCATGCTCACCCTCGCCGGCCGCCGGGCCGGCAACCTGAGCAACCTTGAGACTTCGGCGTGGAGGCAGGCATGGCATCGCACAGCAGTGGAGGACTGATGAGGATGGCGCACAGATGGCGCAAGGCCGTGGCCATAGCGGTCCTGGTGGCCCTGGTTGTGCCTCTGGTTGCAGGTTGCTACGGGCCGTTCCCGTTGACCAGGGCCGTTTACCAGGCGAACGGGAGCATCGGCAACGACGTGGTCCGGCAGGTGGTCTTCTGGGTGTTCGTGATACTGCCCGTCTACAACGTCTCGGTGCTCGCGGACGCGCTGGTGCTGAACGTGGTGGACTTCTGGGTCGGTGAGACGGTCGGGGTGAGCGCCATCACGGACGAGAGTGGCAACGCGCTCGTCATCGAGCCCGACAGCGGGGCGGAGAGGGCTGTGTTGACCGTTTGCCGAGAGGGCGGCCAGCCCGTCCGGCTGCGACTGGAGCGCGTCTCCGACCGGCTCTGCGAGGTGCGGGACGCCGAGGGCCGCCTGCTGGGGCGGGCCACGCGCACGGCCGACGGCGGGCTGCGCCTGACGGACGCCAGCCGCCGCTCCGTGGTCACGCTCACTGCCGGGGAGCTGGCGCGTGCGCGCGCCGAATCCGCGGCGGACTGAGGATCCTGGACCGGACTGGAAGGCGTTCAACGCCAGTGGAGGTGAACCTTGCGGCAGCACAGCCGCGCTTGTGCCGTAATGTCGGAAGGTCGAGAGGGAACCGTCATCGCCCTCGAGGGCGATAAGGCCGTCGTGCAGCTGCAGGCCGATCCCGCCTGTGGCAAGGGACTGGGGTGCGCGCACTGCGCCGTGTTTCAGGCCGGTCCCGTCACCATTCGCATCCCGCGGCGGGACCTTCGGAAGGGGGACGTCATCCGGATCAGTGCGCCCACCTACGCAGGCTGGCTGAGCATCTGCGTGATCTTCGTCCTGCCCATCGTGCTCGGGGCGGTGGGGCTGTTCGTCGGCAGCCTGCTGGAGCCGTCGCTGCGGCTGGAGGGATTCGGGGCGATACTGGGCGGCGTGGTGGGGCTGGGTATCGCCATTGCGATAGCCGTCCTGACCAACCGGCGCCTCTCCGACGTGAGCACCTATGAGGTGAAGCGCGCGGAGCGACCCCCGCAGGGCCCGGGCTGAGCCGGTGCTTGGCTTCCCGGTGGCGCCACGGTATCATGAATGCCCTCGTGGTGCGCCCGTAGCTCAGAAGGATAGAGCATCGGTTTCCTAAACCGAAGGCCGCAGGTTCGAATCCTGCCGGGCGTACCAGTCCCGCCTCCGGCGAGCCAGAGCAGGCGAACAGCGAGGCAGGAGAGCATGGGGGTTTCGCGTGCCTCGCCGGCCTCAGAGGTACCCGAGGTCCCGCAGGTCGGCCATTGCTTCCTCCGCCGACTCCTGCGTCGTTGTAACCAGTTCGCCCACGCGCAAACCGGGATAGGCCGGGCGCCGTCGGAGCGCCGTCTGCCAGGGCGCCAGCGGGGCTTCTGTCAGCTGCCCGTACTCGGCGGGGGCATGGGTCACATCGTATAGCTGCTCCGACCCTTCCGCCGCGGCATGTTCGATCTGCAGGTAATGCCGCATGCCGCGCACCAGGCCGCGGCAGCGGTGGGCTATGCGATAGGTGTACTCGGCCTCATTGACCCACTCCCAGCCGGTGTGATCGACGTAATGCACGTAGTGCGGCTGCGCCGTCCGCCCAGCTTGCCCCCCGGCAGGCGCACGAGAAACGGCACCGCACTGGTCTCCGGGCAGGGAAAGCCCCCATGCCCCGAGAGGCCCTGCTCGTGGAAGCGCTCTCCGTGGTCGGCCGTCAGAATCAGGCAGGTGCTCTTCCACTGGCCCCCTTCTCTCAGTGCCTCGACCAACTGCTTGACGGCGCGGGCGGTGTAGAGTATCTCCTCATCGTATCTGGCCTTCGCGTACTCCAGATCGGCCGGACTGGTGTCCTCCAGTTGCCTCAGGT
Source organism: uncultured candidatus Brocadiaceae bacterium (assembly GCA_964346565.1). Taxonomy (GTDB): domain Bacteria; phylum Planctomycetota; class Brocadiia; order SM23-32; family SM23-32; genus JAWOCH01. The sequence goes on from CAYFVS010000373.1 coordinate 2,198, forward strand.
GAGTTGCCTTCAGAACGCTGACAGGGAGTGGCCCGTCGTAGTCCCTGGCAAAAGCTCCCCGGAACTTCTCGGGCGCGTGATAGGGATCATGGGGATCAAAGGTGTGCCAGAAGACGAACCAGGGCTCCCGAGCGTTGCGCACCCAGCTTACAGCGTGCTTGCGTAACACAGCGCAGCGGGTTCCGTTCCCCTCAAACCAGAACCGATCAAAGCCCCGCCCAAAGCCGTAGCACCCCTTGGCGATGGCGGCATTCGTCCAGAACGCTGCGGTTTGGTAGCCCGCATCCTTCAACAGCCTGGGCAAGGTGGGCAGGCTGTCCACCAGCGAACCCCAGTGCTTGTGGCAGCCATGCTCTGCTGGGAAGCCGCCCGTCGTGATGCTTGCCATGCTCGGTTTCGT
>CAYFVS010000374.1:0-4751 GCA_964346565.1 uncultured candidatus Brocadiaceae bacterium
ACCCTTCGCGCCTTCTCATGTCAGTCCCTCTCTCGTTGTGGTCGTTGTGTCGTAGTGGCTTCTTTTCTTTCCCTCCGTGTTCTCCGTGTCTCCGTGGTGGGTTCAGAGGGCCGGGGCGACCGCCAGGATCTCCCACCGCCGCTCGGTCGGGCCGGCCTGGAAGGTGACCTCCTCTCCGGGCCGCCTGCCCATGAACTGCTGCCCCAGGGGCGCGTTGTAGGCGTAGATGCCGGCGTCGGGGTCGGCGTCCCAGGGCCCGAGGAAGCGCAGCGCCTGTTCCTCGCCGGTTTCCAGGTTGCGCACCTTCACCCGACTGCCGACGGTCACGTGCTCGGTCTCGGCCATCTGCCGGGTGATGGGCCGGGCCCTGGCTATCTCCTGCCTCATGCGCTCGGCCAGGTCGGCCAGACGGGAGCGCTCGCGGATGGCCGACTGGTATTCGGCGTTGTCGCTGACGTCGCCGAAGCTGGCCGCCTCGCCTATCTCCCGGACGACCTGTGGCAGTCGCACGTCCACCACCCGTCGCAGCTCCGCCCGGCGCCTCTCCAGCCCCTCCTCGGTGGTGTAGATGCAGTCCTCCTGCCATGCGGGCACGTGCCGCGCGAACAGGGAGGGCTCGGCCTCCTGCAGCACGTGGACGATGCGCGCCCGCATCTGCCCCGTCAGCACCGGGTTGCGCTCGACCATGCCGGCCAGGCTGGCCAGCTGTTCGGGGGGCGCCTCAGTCACCACCTCCCGCAACGTGGCGCCGTCTCGCACGAAGATGGCCGACCGCAGCTCCGCAACCTGCTCCTTGCGCTCATCGGAGGTGATGCCCCGGTCCCTGACCAGGGAGGCGGCCGTCGAGAGCAGCTTGAACAGCGCCGCCAGCGGGTGCACCCCCTCCAGGCCGGGCGTCGGCTGGCCCGCCCTGCACTGGCGCCACAGCCAGGCCACCGCCGAGCCCGCCGCGTCCGGGCGGGACACAACCTGCGCCGCCCCGGCCGCCAGGGCGGAGGTCTCCCCGGCAGTCGCCAGCCGCTGCGCTATCATCCGGCACACAGGGCGCGGGCTGTGCGGCAGGGCGGCCGCGAACAGCTCCGGCCAGCCGTCTACCTCTCGTCGTCGCAGCGCCTCCAGCGCGCAGGTCAGCACGCGCGGCTCGCCCAGGGCTCGGGCAAGCTCCGCCCCCTGCTCCGGCGCGAGTTCCGGCACCGCCGGCAGGTCGGGCGTCTCAATATCCGGGAACTGGCGCCCGGCGGCCTCCAGCACCGCGTTCGCCGCCACCAGCAGGGCTGTGTCCCCCCTTTCCGCAGCCTCATGCGCCACGGCCGCTGCGCGCTGCGCCACCCGTTCGGCCACCTGTCGGCCCTCCTCCATGTGCTCGGCAGCCTGGCGCAGCGCGTCCAGCGACAGTGTCAGGGCCGGCAGAGGCTCCCGCGCGGCCTCCAGCCGCCGCAGCAGGCGCTCGCCGTGCGACAGGGGCTCCCTGCGCAGGAACAGCGACGGCGCCGTGCCCTCGGTCATCCCGATGATGGAGCTGCGCCTGATAGCGTCCCCCGCGCCCGACCACCAGCGCCGCCACGAGCCCACTATCGGCTCCAGGTACAGTCGCAGGCGGCGGGCGGGCATGCGCCGGTCCAGCGAGCTGAGCACGACCCGTATCAGCTCCTCGGGGTCGTCCTCGGCCAGCTCCACCAGCCGCTCCCGCTCGAAGGTGCTCAGCGCGCGGAAATCGTCCGGCTCCAGCGGCTCCAGCCGGGTGACGAACGCCGGGGCGTAGCTGCGCTCCTCCTCGGCGAAGTCCACCAGCAGGGCGCCCTCCTCCGGGTCGAACTCGACCACCCGACCGGCCTCCCCGCGCCGGGGGTCCAGCACGTAGGTGCCCGCCTCCAGGCGCATGAGCCGGTCCAGGCACTCGACCGCCTCGTCGAGCGGTGTGTCCGCGCGGCCGACGGTTGCGCGGACCAGAGCCTCCGCGTCCGGGCGGTCGCCGTGCTGCTGCACGTAGAGGTCGGTCAGGAACTCCCGCATCACACTGCTCTCCGGCAGCAGCAGCGCGCCCCTGTGCGCCGCCTCGAAGGCGTCCTCCCGCCGTCCCGCCTCCAGCAGAGCGTCGGTCAGGAACCACAGCAGGGACTCTGCCGTGTCGCTATGTCCCCGCTCCGCAAGGACTTCCGGGACGAGGAGCATCTGCTGGAGGGCGAACTCCCCCTCGGCGACGGCGCTGAGCCAGGCGGATTCCAGCTCCGTCAGCTTCTCCTTCTTGGCCAGTCTCAGCAAGTCTTCCATGGCGGCCTGCGGTGCAGGGAGGGGACGCGTTACTTATACCGCACGGGCCGAAGCCGGGCAACGTCGCCCCGGAAGCCTCAGCTCGCAGGGCTGGGTTGACACGGATTCACACGGATTGACACTGATGAACCGCAGCGGCACGACGGCGGGGATCTGTCCAATGCCGTAGCCGGCGCCCATCGCGTTGACCCGTGTCCACGTCCCTGCCATCACTCACGACCAACCGCATCGCACGCCAACCCCAGGACACTTGACAATGGTCCCTATACGGCTATAGTGTATCTTATGGCGCCTGACTCACAGGCTGACGGGCCGGTCCCCGGGCCCCCTTGCCCGTATCTGTCAGGCTTGACGAGCAGGTCGCTGACTCAAGGGCTCTGACGAAACAAATCCTCCTGGAGGCCATAGACGGGCACGTGAGCGGCTGCGTTCCAGCAGGCGCAGCACTTGATTTCGCCGACGCTCGGCGCCCATAATCCATCGAGGGAGGAGCCGTGTACCGGAAACTCGCCAGGAACCTGGTCCAGCGCTGCGAGCAGAACCCCGTCCTGTCCCTGCGCGACCTGCCGTTCGCCGCCAACGACGTTCACAACGCCGGCGCCGTGCGTCACGAGGGGAAATACATCCTGCTGGTCACCGTGGAGGAGCTGGACGGCCGGTGCGCCATTTACCGCGCCCACAGCCCGGACGGGCGGAGCTTCCAGGTGGACGGGGAGCCGGTCCTCTCCCCCTCCAGGGAGGATCGCTACGCACCGTATGAGGAGGAGGGCGTGCGCGACGCGCGGGTCACGCGCTTCGACGACCAGTACTACGTGACTTACCTGACGCAGTCGCAGTACGGCTTCCGGCTCGGCCTGGCGCAGACCCACGACTTCACCTCCATCGAGCGCATCGGCCTGATGAGCGAGCCGGACACCAAGAACGGCGTGCTGTTCCCCCGGAGGATAGACGGCCGCTTTGCACGCCTGGAGCGGCCGCGCGAGGGGGGCAACATCTGGATCAGCTACTCCGACGACCTGACCTACTGGGGCCGGATGGAAGTGGTCATGTCGCCCCGCCACGGCTACTGGGACCATGACCGCATCGGCGCAGCGGTGCCGCCCATCGAGACGCCCTGCGGCTGGCTGCTGTTCTACTACGGGGTGAAGAACAACCCCGGGGGGCCGCTGTTCCGGCTGGGGGCTGCGTTCCTGGACTCCGACAATCCGGCCACCGTCATCGGCCGCACCAACATCCCCCTGCTGGCGCCCCGGGAGCGCTACGAGCGCATCGGGGACGTGGGCAACCTGATATTCTCCTGCGGCGGCGTGCTGAGCGAGGACGGCAGCGAAGTGGAGATCTACTACGGCGCCGCCGACAGTTGCGTCTGCCTGGGCACGGTGAGCGTCCGGGCTCTGAAGCCGCTCTGTAACCTGGGCTGACAGCCTGCGAGGAGCCGCAACATGCCGGAGCTGGCCGGACAGGACCTCTTGCAGCGCTACCGGGGCAACCCCATCATCAAGGCCCCCGACATACCGTTCACCTGCAACACGGTGTTCAACGGGTCGGTCATCAAGCGGGACGGCACCTACGTGATGCTGCTCCGGGTGGAGGGCCAGCACGGCTACTCGGTGCTGGCGCTGGGGCGCTCAAAGGACGGCTACGACTTCGAGCTGGAGCGCGTCCCGGCCATGGTACCGGCCACGTCCGGGACGATGGCCACCTACGAGGTGGCCGGCATCGAAGACCCTCGCATCACGGTGCTGGAGGACGCCATATACATCCTCTACACCGCGTTCAGCGGGTATGGCCCGTGCATGGCGCTGGCCCGGACGGAGGACTTCACCAGCTTCGAGCGGCTGGGCCTGATCGGGGAGCCGGGCAACAAGGACGGGCTGCTGTTCCCGCGCAAGGTCAACGGCCGCTACGCCCGGCTCGACCGGCCCATCGGCAACGACGTGGGTAGGATATGGATCAGCTTCTCCGAAGACCTGCTGCACTGGGGTGACTCCCGGGCGCTGCTGTCCCCCCGGCCGGGCTACTGGGACAGCTACCGGTTGGGCGGCTCCGCCGTGCCCATCGAGACCGAGGATGGCTGGCTGGAGATATACCACGGGGTGAAGATGACCTCCGGCGGGCCGATCTACCGCGCCGGCGTGGCGCTGCTGGACCTGGAAGACCCGTCCGTGGTCATCGGGCGCAGCCCCATCCCCATTCTGTCCCCCAGGACGGAGTACGAGCGCATCGGGGACATCAACAACGTGGTGTTCGCCAGTGCGGCGGTCGTGGAGGACGACGGCGAGGTGAAGGTTTACTACGGCGCCGCCGACACCTCCATCTGCGTGGCGACCGGCAGCCTCCAGAACCTGGTGGACCTGACGCGGCAGGCCACCCGGTAGCGCTGCCTCACCCGCAGACCTGCCCCACGTTCCCAGGCCCGATCACGGGACGTGAGGACGCCGGAGCTACCTCCTTCACGAGGATCCCAGCGCGTCAATGAT
>CAYFVS010000375.1:0-2454 GCA_964346565.1 uncultured candidatus Brocadiaceae bacterium
GAGGACGGATGCCTCGTTCCGTCCCCCTGCCGCCAGTGAGGGCGTAGCTCAGTCAGGTAGAGCAACGGACTTTTAATCCGTAGGTCCTGGGTTCGATCCCCAGCGCCCTCACCAACCCGCCTCGTTGCCTCGGCTATCGGATGTCGCCGGGTGGCTCGTCGCGCTCGCCGCAGAGCTGGTAGCGCGCCATGAAGCGGCGATCAATGAAGTCTTTCAGTCGGAACGCCGGCCGCCCGTCCACCGTCAGCCCCCACTTCGACGCAATCCCCCGGCCGTCGCCCATGTTGAGGATCAGCAGGTAGCCGCCCGACGGGCGGAACGTCTCCGGCTCGCCGCCGTCCAGAGCGACCAGCAGGTTGTGATAGAGCACCGGGTTCTGCCGCACGGCGTGGACGCCCACCCTCTCCAGACTCGCGCCCGCAAGGCTGATGCAATCGCCCCCACCGAAGATGGGCTCCCCCGTCACGCTGCGCAGAAGCCCGTCCACCAGCAGGCCCCCGTCGTCGCCGGTGGGCAGGCCGCTCCGCCGGAACAGCTCCGAGGGACGCACCCCCACGGCCACCAGCGCCACGTCGTAGGGTATGATCTCTCCCTCGGTGGCGACGGCTTCCCCGTCGTGCAGCCGCCGCACTCTGACCTGTTCCAGTATGTGCACGCTACGCCGGCGCAGCGAGGCCCGGGCCAGTCGGCGGGCACGGTCGGGCTGTCGGGGCAGCAGCTCCGAGCCGCTGACGAGCGTCAGTTCCGGTTCGGCGCCGCTGTCGGAGATCAGCCGGTGCGCGTTGCCGGCCACCTCGACTCCCGCCGCGCCGCCGCCCACCACCAGCACCCTGGCCCTGCCCTCGCTTGAGCAGCGGTCGAGAATGGCCTCCCGCGCCCGGAGCAGTTTGACGATGGGTTTGACGGGGAAGACGCCCGGCTCAGTCGGGTCGGCGATAGTGCCGGCGGGCACCTCGCTGCCGGTGTTGAACGAGACGGCGTCGTAGCGGACTTCCCCGCCGGACTCAAGGACGATGCGGCGGTCGTCCGGTTCGATGCGGACGGCCCTGTCGCGGATGAACTCCGCGCCGCCTCCTTCGGCCAGCTTGCGGACGTGGAATCGCGCCTGCTGCGGCTGGTAGATGCCGGAGAGCAGTCCCGGCCCCATACCGCTGTAGTAGTGGTAATCCGCCGGGCTGACGACCGTCACGCGATGTCCGCGCTCGACGTAATCCCCCACGCGCGACAGCGCCGTCAGGTGCGCGTGCCCGCCCCCCACCAGCACGAGATCCTTCCCCATGCCGTCCATTCTTCTGGCGAACCGATGCCATGTCAATGTGCGGCTCCCCCCAACCGTTAGGAAGCGGGCCGCCGTCCGACTCCCAGTTGCTCCCTCCGGTCCAGACTGCGTGAGGCCTTCCCATGCTTACAACCGCCAGCGGATGCTCTCTGGGCCGTTCCAAGCCTTCTGTTGGGGCGTGGCCATATAGGTGACCGGCCACGAGGGGGGGTGATGAACCTTGCACAACAGCCTCTTCTGCGGTAACAATGGTCTAAGAGGAGCCTGCAATACTACGGAGTGCGTCTGCGAGGCGCTCAATGAGCGAATACCATCAGTCGGAGATGACCTGGAAGGATGCTATCAGGGAAGTGTTGCGCGACGTCGGCGAGCCGATGCATTACAAGGACATCGCCGAGGAAATAGCTGGGCGCGGGTTGCGTCGGAAGTTCGGTGCTACGCCCGCAGCGACCGTGGTCGCGCAGATGAGCGGGGATATTCAGCAGAACGGACGTCACTCACAGTTCGTGAGGGTTGACAGCGGGACGTACACGCTCCGCGAATTGCTCGACAAGGAGAAGGCGCCGACGCCGACCCCGACCCCCACGCGCGAGCCCGAAGAGGAACCCGCAGGAGTCATCAACGCCTTCGGCATGTTCTGGCGCAGGAGTGCCGTCAACTGGACGAGCAGCCCCAAGATCTGGGGCCAGCAGCAGCGTGGGGCCGACCGAGTGGACTTCGGCCCGCAGAAGGGCGTCTACCTTCTGCACGATGCCCACCGGACTATCTACGTGGGGCGGGCCGCCGAGCAGCGATTGGGGCGGCGGCTCTACCAGCACACGGCTGACCGACTTGAGGGCCGGTGGGACAGGTGGTCGTGGTTCGGCGTGCTGGCCGTCACGGATCAGGGCGAACTGCGCGAACCGATGAACCCACCAGCCGGCAGCGAAGCAATCATCACCGCCATGGAGGCACTGCTGATAGAGAGCCTTGAGCCCGCTCAGAACCGCCGACGAGGCGATGAGTTCAGAGCGGTAGAGTACCTCCAGGCCGAGGACCCTGATGTCAAACGCAGGAAGATCGAGCGCGTGATGGAACGCTTCGAGGAGGAGTTTCTGACTTGAGGCGGTAGACGCCCTGCAGGTCCCACCGAACACCTCCTGAATCAGTCCTGCTGTGCTGTGGCCCTCAGGGTC
>CAYFVS010000376.1:0-8812 GCA_964346565.1 uncultured candidatus Brocadiaceae bacterium
TCGTGAGCACGGCGAAGCGCACGCCCTCCAGGTCTGCCAGCCGCCGGCGGCACTCGGCCACCATCGGCAGGTGGGCCTTCAGCTCCTGCCGGCGGCTGCCGGGGAACACGCCGACCAGCCGGTCCCCATGCTCCTCCCGCAGCCGGGCCACGGCCTGCTCCGACGGCGGGTTCCGCTCGATCTGGTCGAACAGGGGGTGACCCACGTAATCGGCGACCACGCCCCACTGCCGGTAGAGGTCGGGCTCGAAGGGATAGATCAGCCCGCAGCGGGTAGTCCACTTGCGCAGCTTCTTCAGCCGGTACCGTCCGTGCGCCCAGACCTGCGGGGGTATGTAGTAGAAGACGGGGATGCCCCGTCGGCTGGCGGCCCGGCACAGGTAGAGGTTGAACCCGCCGTAGTCCACCGGCAGCACCAGGTCCACGCCGCCCGAGTCCAGCGCCCCGACAGCGACGGCCAGCCGGCGGCGGAAGCGGCCCAGCCGCAGCAGGTTGGCCGTCCACATGGCGCTGTCACGCACCTCGTCCAGGGGCTCCAGACCCGCCTGTTGCATTCGCTCCATGCCGAACCCGGTGAAGCGCAGTCGGGGGCGACGTTCCTGCATTGCGCGCATCAAGCTCGCCGCGTGCAGGTCGCCGGAATCGTCGCCGACGCTGAGCAGGACCGTTCTGGGCGCCATCGGATGCAGTCCTCCGCGTACGGGAACCGGCGGACATACTACCACGCCGCCGGGGCCGCGGGGAAACGCGCCCCGGTTGTCCCGTCGCGGCGCCGGATGCTATAGTGATCCTGAAAGGGGGCCTGGCTGAAAGAGATATGGACGCGCCCGGCACGTTGACGATTCTGCTGACGGTTGCCGTGCTGGTGGGCAGTGCGGCGACGCTGTGGCTGCTGTTGCGGGCGCTGTCAGGGGGCGACAGGAACCGCCCGGGGCACATGCGCAAGCTGGCGGAGCAGTTGGGGATGCGTTACTACGGCTCTGCCGGCAGTGCCGCCCTGGAGCACCTGCCCCGCTGCGCGCTGTTCGAGCGGGACGGCGAATCGCAGGTGAAGAACCTGATCGGCGCCGCCGACGCTCCGCCCCGGCGGCTGCTGTTCGACTGGGAGTTCCGCTCGCCCCGTGCGCGGCCTGAGACGGGGCTCGGCCCCGCCCTCTACCTCGTGGCGATGGCGCGCTTGGGAGCGCGGGAGCTGCCGGCGTTCCGCGTGTACTGGCGCAACTGGCTCGGCGGGCCGGTCGGGGTCGAGGGCCTCCGGCCGGTGCGCTTCGAGGAGGACGCCGAGTTCGGCCACCGGCTGCTGATCGCCACCGAGCAGTGGCCACAGACGCGCGAAGTCCTCCGCCCACCAGTCCGTGAAGCACTGCTGGGCTGGACAGGCGCGGCGCCCCGGCCCGTCGTCGAGGTGGCGCGTGGCTGGGTGGTCGCCCACGTGGAGTCCGAACCCGGCGACGCGCGCGTGCAACAGACTGGCAGTGCCCTGCTGCAGTACGCTGCGGCAATCGGCCAGGCGCTCACAAGCCCATGAGTCCGTCCAGATGACCACCGACGAGGAGCTGATGACGCGGGCCGGCCGGGGCGACATGGGCGCCTTCGAGCGGCTGGTCGAGCGCCATCAGCGGGGCGCACTTAAGATCGCCTACCACTACCTGGGGCGGCGCGCAATGGCCGAGGACGTGGTGCAGGACGCCTTCCTGCGCATACTGGAACGGGCCGGCAGCTACCGGCCGACGGCGTCGTTCCGCACCTACCTCTCCCGGGTCATCTGGCACCTGTGTGTGGACCGCTACCGCAAGGGCGCGCCTGCCCCCCTGGAAGCAGCCGGCCCCCGGGCCGATCCTGCGGCCGAGCCCGAGGCGCGCGCCATGCAGGCGGAGCAGGGCGCCCTCATCGAGCAGGCGATATCCAGGCTGCCGGACAGGCAGCGCATGGCCGTGGTGCTGAAGTATGTCGAGCAGATGAGCTACCGGGAGATAGCCGAGGCCCTGGAGACAACGCCCGGCGCCGTGGACAGCCTGCTGTCGCGGGCCAGGGACAGGCTGAGGGCCGAGCTAAAGGGAAACCTGTGAGAACGCCACAGCACGACGACAAGAGACTGGGAGAAGCACCGAAGGATTTCGGGTTCTCATCCGTTCGTATCCATGGAGGTCGGTGATGAACTGCGAGAAGACCACAGAACGGCTCGGCGCGTACCTGGACGGCGAACTGGGGGAACAGGAAGCCGCGCAGGTCCAAGAGCATCTGGAGGCGTGTCCGCGGTGCGCCGCAGAGCTTGAGGAACTGCGCCGGCTTGACCGTTTGCTCAGTGCGCTGCCAGGCATGGACGCACCGGAGGGCTTCGCCCGGCGGGTGCGGCGGGCGGCGGAGCGCGCGCGGAGGCCGGCGCGGCTGCGGCCCGTGCTCGCCCGGGCGGCCGCCATGCTGGTGCTGGCGGCAGGCCTCTGGCTCGGCTACGCGGCCGGCAACGCCGCCTCCCGGGCAGTGACCGGAGGGGCTGGCGAGGAACCTTCGCAGTACGACCTCCCGGCGGACCTGTTGTCCGCCGCGCCCAGCGGCTCAGTGGCGGAACTGTACCTGGGGCTGACGGAGCAGGAGTCGGCGGAAGGAGGTGAGGACTATGTCGAATAAGGCCCTTTCGCTGATCCTCATCTTCTCGCTGGCGTTCAACATCGGCTTCGTCGGCATCTGGGTCCACAACATCACGGCTCCCGAGCGACCGGTCCGGCCGGCGCCCGGTGCGCCGCCGCCGCCCTGGGCACAGCTGCCCCTGCAGCCTCACCAGCGCCAATCGCTGCGGACCGACTGGCAGCAGTTGCTGGCGGAGCTGGAGCCCCTGCGGGCGGACCTGCTCGAGAAGCGCAACCAACTGATGGACCTGCTGGCGGCCCCCGACCCGGACGAGGCGGAGGTGCGGCGGGTCAATGAGCGCCTTGGCGAGCTGCAAGAACGCAGCCGCAGGCTGGTCCTGGAGCATATGGAGAGGATACGTCGCGCCCTGCCTGCGGAGCAGCGCCGGCGCATGTTCGACATGCTCAGGGAACGGTCCGAGCGGCACCGCGACATGTTCAGGATGCACCGTTGGAACCACGGGCCGGGGCCGCAACGCCAGCCCGGCCCGCTGCCCGACGGCGAACCGCGGGGGATGTGGACTCCCCCCGACAGAAGGGAGTACGGACCATGAGAACCCGTAGGAAGGTAGTGTTGATGGCATTGCTGGGAGCAGCGCTGGCCGTGGGTCTCGCCTACGCCCAGCCGGCCGGACCGTGGACGCGCGACCGAGAGCCGCAGCCTCCGGCGCTGCCACGCGTCCGCGCCCCTGGCTTCGTCGGAGGACCGCTGGCGGGCCTGCTGGCCGATCCGGCCAGCCACGTGGAAGTGGCGCTGACCGACGACGGCGTGGAGCTGATCATCGCCACCGAGCCGGAGCGGGTCGAGGAACTCCGAGAGCGCGCCCACCGCGCCGCCGGGGCGCTGGAGCGGGTGGCCGCGCGGCTGGAGGAACGGGGCCTCGAGGAGGGCCGCCTCATGCCTCGCGGCGGGCCCGGCCTGCTCGGCGTGGCCGCCCGGGGTGAGATGAGGGTCGAAGTGCGGGACATAGACGATGGCGTGGTCCTGTCGCTCACTTCGGATAAGCCGGAGGTGGTTGAGCGCCTCCACGAGCGCATGCCCCAGATGGTGGAAGCCGCCAGGGAGCGCGCCGAGCAGCGGCGCGAATGGGCCGAGCGCGCAGGACGCCCGGAGCGCCGCGGCGCTGCACTGGGCCTCCTGGCCCACGACGAGGTGGATGTCCAGGTGCGGGAGACCGACGAGGGCGTGGTCATCCGCGTCACCTCGGAGGATCCGGAGCTGGCGCACAGTATCCGCGAGGAATTGCCCGGCGCCATTGAGAGGCTGCAGGAGTTCGGCGAACGCCGCCGCGAGTGGCGCGAGCCCGAGCAGCCCTGGCGGCGCGGCATGATGCCCGGACCCCGCTGGGGACGCGGGCACGTGCCCGAGCCGATGGTCCCGCACGGCTGTGGTCCGTTGCTCGGCCGTCGCTACGGGGCACCGTATGGACCCGGTGCGATGCGCCGCGGCGGCTGGGGGCCCGGCTGGCACCGCATGCGCGGTTTCGGCCCGGGCCGGGGTATCGGCCATGAGCCAGGCCCGTGGGAGCACCACGAGTGGTGAGCTCCGAACGGGTCTGAACGGGTAAGCAGCGGGGGGCGCCACAACCGGCGCCCTCCCGGCTTTCCCCGTCAGTCGGTGTCCAGGCGCAGGCCCAGCTCCCGGAGCTGGTCCTCGCTGACCAGACCGGGCGCACCGGTCAGCAGGCAGACGGCCCGCTGCGTCTTGGGGAAAGCAATCGTCTCGCGCAGGTCCTCGACGCCCAACAGTTTCATCACCAGCCGGTCGAAGCCGAACGCAATCCCGCCGTGGGGCGGCGGCCCGTAGCGGAGCGCCTCGACGAACCAGCCGAACCGGTCCTGGATCTGCTCCTCCGTGTAGCCGAGCACCCTGAGCACGCGCACCTGCCGGTCGTAGTCGGAGATACGCACGCTGCCCCCGCCGACCTCCTCGCCGTTGAGCACGATGTCGTAGGCCCGCGCGCGCACCGCGCCGGGATCGTCCTCCAGCTTGCCGAGGTCCTCGCTCCGCGGGGAGGTGAACGGATGGTGCACGAAGGTCCACTCGCCGGTCACCTCGTCCTGCTCGAACGCCGGCGGCTCCACCACCCAGCAGAGAGCATCGTCGGCATCGTTCAGCAGGCCCAGCTCCCGCCCCAGCCGCCGCCGCAGGTGGCTGAGCACCAGGTTGCAGACGTAAGGTGAGTCGGCGACGAAGAACAGGATAGACCCGTCCTCCGCGCCCAGCCGCTCGCGGATGGCGTCCAGCTCGCCTTCGCTGAAGAACTTGGCCACACCGCCCTCGGCTGCTCCCCGGCGGACCTTGACCCAGGCCAGTCCGCCCGCGCCGAGCTGCTGCGCCCACTCGACCAGCCCGTCCACCTGGCTGCGGGCCATCTCCGCGCCGCCCGGCACGCTGATGCCGCGCACCTGGCCGCCCTCAGCCACCGCTGCGCTGAAGACGCGGAACTCGCACCCGGCGGCTATGTCTGAGATGTCCCCGATCTCCAGGCCGAAGCGCAGGTCCGGGGAGTCGGTGCCGTAGCGGGCCATGGCATCATCGTAGGCCATGCGGGGCAGGGGCAGCTCCAATTCCCGCTCCAGCACGTCGCGGTAGAGGCGCGCCATCAACCCTTCGACCATGCCCATGACGTCCTCCTCGTCCACGAAGGACATCTCCAGGTCAATCTGGGTGAACTCGGGCTGGCGGTTGGCTCGAAGGTCCTCATCGCGGAAGCACCTGACTATCTGGAAGTACCGGTCCATGCCGCCGATCATCAGCAGTTGCTTCATCAACTGGGGGCTCTGGGGCAGGGCGTAGAACCGGCCGGGATTGGTGCGGCTGGGCACCAGGTAGTCGCGAGCGCCCTCCGGGGTGCTGCGGGTCAGGAAAGGCGTCTCCACCTCGATGAAGCCGTTCTCGTCCAGGTAGCGGCGCGTGGTCTGCATCAGGCGGTGGCGGAACTCCAGGTTGTGCTGCATCCGCCGGCTGCGCAGGTCCAGGTACCGATTGCGCAGCCGCACCTCCACCGAGACCTGCTCGGTGCTGTAGATCTCGAAGGGAGTCGTCTCGCTCGCGCTGTGCAGCTCCATCTCGGCGGCCACCAGCTCGATCTGTCCGGTTGGCAGATCGGGGTTCTCCATCTCCGCCGGCCGGCGCTCCACGGTGCCGCGCACGCTGAGGCAGTACTCCGCGCGCAGCTCGCGGGCCCGCCCGTGCAGGTCCTTGTCCACCTCGGGGCGGAACACCACCTGCGTCAGGCCGGATCGGTCACGCAGATCGATGAACGCCAGGCCGCCGTGGTCGCGCCAGTTGGCAACCCAGCCGCTGAGCACGGCCTGCTCGCCCACGTGTTCGGCCCGCAGCTCCCCGCAGGTGTGTGTGCGCTTCAGCATGGATTCCGGCCCTCTTCGGTCGGTCCCTCGGGACGGTCAGCCACAGATATCCTCGGCCACGCGCTCCGCCCGCTCACCGACGGTGAAGATGCTCTTGCGCAGCTCGGTCGGGCTGAGCCCCTCCCGGAGGATGGTGTTGAACATGACGAAGTGCGGCTTGTCGCCGACATCGCGCAGCGCCACCGCGCCGTAGGGCATGCGCAGGTTGCGGCGGAGCGCCGTCTCGTAGTGCTCCGGCGCGGCCTCGCCACAGTCGCAGTAGACCACCACGATCGGCGAGTCCTCGCGGTCGGCCAGCCCGAAGAGCACGGACACGTCCCGCCGGCGGCCCGGCGCCACCGGCAGGCTCACGGCGTATCTCTGCTCCGACTCCTCCGCCAGGCGCGCCTCCGAGTTCTCCAGGGATAGCTCGATGAGCCGGCGATCGCTCAACTGCGCCTGTTCGGCCCGCCCGGGCGCCCGCTCGCCGACCAGGCGGAGCCAGTCCCTGGCCACCAGGCCCATGTCGCGACCGGTGATCTTGACCAGCGCGTCGTGTGCGACGGTCTGGTAGTCCGGCTCGCCCAGATAGCGGGCGATGGTGGGGACGGCCTCCTCGGCAGCCAGGTCGCCCAGGCAGTTCAGCATAGCCCAGCGGGCGCCCTCCTGGCTCTCCTCTTCCAGGGCCTCCAGCAGCGGCCCGACGGCCTGCTGCCCCATGGCGAGCAGGCGGTCCGCCGCCCGGCTGCGCGTGCGGAAGTTCCTCAGCTGCGCTATCAATTCCTGCAGTGTCTCCTCAGCCATCGTTCTCTCCCCCCTGCTCGGTCCCCTTGCCGGATAGGTCGCTGCGCACGGCTTCCGCGGCCTGCCGCCGGGGCGCGGCCCACTGCTCCCCGGCAGCCATGTCCTTGATGAGCACCCGGTCGTTCTGGACCTCGCGCCCGCCGATCAGGAAGCACAGCGGCGCGCCCAGGCGGTCCGCCACGCGCATCTGGGACTTGGCGCTGCGCCCCTCGTAGTCCAGGTCCGCCGACACGCCCGCGCGGCGAAGCTCCCCCGCCAGCGCGAAGCACTCCTCGCGCACCTCCTCCTCGAAGCAGACGATGTAGACCTCCGGCGCCGGTGCCTGCTCCGGCGCGGGGCCAAGCTCCGCCTCCAGGGCCAGCAGCGTCGGCTCCGCCCCGATGGCAAAGCCCACACACGGCAGCGACGGCCCGCCCAGAAGCTCGACCAGGTCGTCGTAGCGGCCGCCGCCGCAGATTGTGTCCCGCGCGCCCAGGGAGGGGTGCTTGATCTCGTAAACCGTCCGGGTGTAGTAGTCCAGCCCGCGCACCAGGTGGGGGTCCTCCTGGAAGGCGACACCTCCCCGATCGAGGGCCTCCGTGACGCGCCGGTGGTGATCCGTGCAGGCCTCGCACAGCATCTCGGTGATGGGCGGCAGGTCGGCCGTCACCTGTCGGCAGGGCTCGTTCCTGCAGTCCAGCACCCGGAACACGTTGCGGTCCAGCCGGCGGAGGCAGTCCCCGCACAGCTCATCCTGCCGCCCCGCCAGCAGTCCCCGCAGCCTTCGCCGGATGCCGGGGCGGCATTCCGCGCAGCCCATCGAGTTGATGTACAGGCCAGACCCCTCCAGCCCCACCTCGCGGAAGATGTCCACTGCCAGCAGTATGGTCTCCACATCCAGCAGGGGGCTGGCGCTGCCGACGGCCTCGACCCCCAACTGATGGAACTGGCGCAGCCGGCCCTTCTGCGGCCGCTCGTGGCGGAACATGGGGCCGACGTAGTAGAGCTTGCGGAAGGTCTGCCCCTTGTGCAGGCTGTGCTCCAGGTAGCTGCGGATGACCGGCGGGGTGCCCTCCGGGCGCAGCGCGACGCCGTCGGCCGGGTCGGCCTCCTCGCCTGCGGAAGGGATGGTGTACATCTCCTTCTGCACCACGTCCGTGGTCTCGCCCGTGCCTTTGATGAACAGGCGCGTCTCCTCCAGCACGGGCGTGCGTATCCGGCCGTATCCGTAGCGCTCGAACTGGCGCCGCGCAGCGCCATAGAGCCGACGCCAGTAGGCCCACTGCTCGGGCAGCACGTCCTCGGTGCCCGCTATGGACTGTATCTGGTCTTCGCTCATGGCAACTCAGCACGTCGCGCAGGAGCCGGGCAAGGGGCGAACGCCAGCCCGACGGAGCGATGGGAAGGCGCCCCGGGCGCGGTGCATTGTAGCAGAATCGCCCCCACGTGCAACCTCGCCGCGCCGCACTTGCGCCCGCGAGAGGCCGCCGGTAGCGTACCGTCCATGAGAGCCGACCTGGCCGGCAAGCGCATCCTGATCACCAGCGGCCCCACGCGGGCCGACCTGGACGCCGTGCGCTACGTGAGCAACCGCTCCTCGGGGCGGCTGGGGGCTGCCATAGCCCGCGAGGCGTTGCGCCGGGGGGCGGAGGTAGTGCTCGTGGCCGGGCCGGACTGCGCACTGCCGGACCCGGAGGAGCTGTCCGCCGATGGGCAGGCGCGGCTGCGCGTGGTGGACATCGAGACGGTGAGCGACCTGCTGGAGGCGCTCGAGGTGGAGCTGACCGGACCGCAGCCGCCGGGCGCCGTCCTGCACGCCATGGCCGTGCTGGACTACCTGCCCCCCGAGCCCGAGGCGGGGAAGAAGCCCTCGGGCGAGGAGGAGTGGACCATACGTCTTGTCCGGGGGCCGAAGGTGATCCGGAACATCCGCGAGTGGGCGCCGGAGACGCTGCTGGTGCAGTTCAAGCTGGAGGTCGAGGTGGACGACGAGGAGCTTCGCCGCCGGGCGCTGGACTCGCTGCGCGCCAACCGCTCCGACCTGGCCGT
>CAYFVS010000377.1:0-5816 GCA_964346565.1 uncultured candidatus Brocadiaceae bacterium
ACGTTCATCTGCCTGGGCAGCGGGCTGGGGGTGGGGCTGCTGTTCCGCGCGATGCAGGACGACATCGAGGACAACAGCAGGAAGGCGTTCCTGGCCACGCTCGAGGTCGTCCTGCCGGAAGCGTCCTCCGAGCAGACCGTGGGCGACTACCCCGCCGATGTGCCGCTGGAGAGGAGGGTGTTCCGCAGCGAGACCGCCGACGGCGTGCTCTACGCGGCAATGGGCGCCGCGCAGGGCTACTCCAGCGAGATCAAGGTGCTGGCCTCCGTCCGGGCGCTGGAGCCGGGCCGGCCGCTCGGCGACGATCCGGTAATTCGCCGCATGGCTGTGGTCAGCAGCCAGGAGACTCCCGGCCTGGGGGAGAACATCAACCTGGTGGAGAAGGACGTCTCCGTCTGGGGCGCCGTCGCGGGGCAGAAGTCCACCCCCGGCAGACCCTGGTTCCAGGAACAGTTCAGTGGCAAACGGCTCAGCGACCTGATGGTGGAGGTAAAGCGCGACACCGACAAGATAGCTGCCATCACAGGCGCCACCATCAGCAGCGAGGCGACCACCCAGGCCACACGTCGCGCCGTGCAGAGGATCATCGAGCGCACCAGAGAAGTCTACGGCCAATGACCGACCGGCAGGAACTGAAGCGACGTATCGAGGCGCTGCTGTTCAGCTCCGACAAGCCGCTGGGCACCGGGCGCATGGCCCGCATCGTCGAGGCGGAGGACGGCCGCCAGGTGCGGTTGCTCGTGGAGGAGCTGGCCCAGGAGTACGACGCGGAGGGACGGGCCTACTGCGTCGAGGAGATAGCGGGCGGCTTCCAGGTGCTGACCCGGCCGGAATTCGGTCCCTACGTGCAGAAACTGCACGACGACCGCCGCCAGGACAGCCTCAGCAACGCCGCCCTCGAGACGCTCGCCATCGTGGGCTACCGCCAGCCCATCACGCGGGCCGAGGTCGAGGACATCCGGGGCGTGCAGTGCGGACACATCCTGCGCTCGCTGGTCGAGAAGCGGCTCATCCGCGTGACCGGCCGGGCGGACGAGCTGGGCCGGCCGATGCTCTACGGAACCACGCGGCAGTTCCTCGAGGCGTTCGGGCTGAAGTCCCTGGACGAGCTGCCCGAGCGCTCGAAGCTCACCCAGCCGGACGAACCCCGCGCCGAGAAGCCGCCGCAACAGCCCGCCGAGCAGCAACCGTAGCCGCCCGCTCCGTCTTTGACGATTACGTCTTTGGCGGCTAGAATACGCGCGGTTGGTGAACGATTCCGAGAGCCTGAGGCACTCGATGCACACCCGCAAGCTCCGAGACGCAGTCCACGGGGACATCCACCTGACTGACGCCGAGATGGCCCTGCTGGACACGCCCCAGATGCAGCGCCTGCGGGGCATCCGCCAGCTCGGCGCCGCCTACTACGTCTATCCCAGCGCGCACCACACCCGCTTCGAGCACTGCCTGGGCACCTGCTGGATGGCGAAGGCCATCGTGCGGCGAATCGAGGAGGACGGCGGCCTTGACCTGCCAGCGGTCGAGAGGGAGGCCATCTTCCTGGCGGCCCTGGTGCACGACGTGACGCATATCCCCTTCGGCCACACCTTCGAAGACGAGCGCCGCCTGCTGGAACGCCACGACCGCAGCCCCGCCCGTTACCAGATGCTGGTGGGCGACAGCGAACTGGGGAAACGCCTGCAGGGGAGCAAGGCCGGCCGGCTGGCGCTGGAGGTGCTGCGGCCCGGTGCCGAACTGGCCCCCGAGCGGCGCTACGTGGCCGAGGTGGTCAACGGGACCATCTGCGCCGACCTGCTCGACTACCTGAAGCGCGACAACTACTTCTGCGGGCTGTCCCACGAGTTCGACGAGCGGCTGTTCCACTACTTCCGCGTTGAGGACGGCCGGCTCGCGCTCGACCTGCACCGGGGTGGTCTGCTGCGGCGGGACGCGCTGAGCGAGATAACGAACCTGCTGCGCATCCGCTACGTGTTGAGCGAGCGCGTTTACTACCATCATGCCAAGATCGCCGCCGGCGTCATGGTCAGCAAGGCCGTCGAGCGCGCGTTGGGCGCCGGGCTGACCGAGGGGGAGCTGTGCTGGCTGACCGACGGCTCGCTGGTCGAGAGCCTGCAGGCGCGGTTCCCGAAGGACGCGGCCCTCTGCGCCCTGCTGCAGCGGTTCCGCAGCCGCCGCCTGTTCAAGCGCTGCTACATGGCCTCCCGGCGCATGGGGGAGGAGGCGGTGGAGCAGGCCGTCGCCCGCTATCACCTGAACGAGGAAGGCGCGCGCGATGAGGCCGAGCGGCGCATCGCCGATGAGCTGGGCGCCGCGCCCCACCAGGTCGCCGTCTACTGCGCGCCCTCCGACATGGCCCTCAAGGAGGCGGACGTGCCCGTCACCATGCCGGACGGCCGGATGGAACCGCTCAGCTCCCTGAACAGCGAGGAGATTCGCGTCCTTCAAGGGCAGCACAGGGAGCTGTGGCGACTCTACGTCTTCATCGCGCCAGACGCTCGGGGCCAGTGGAGGGCGGGGGACGCCTGCGAGGAGGTCATCGGCCACCCGAACGAGCTCCCGGGGGAGCTGCGCGGGGGGCTGCTCTGACTTCAGCGGGGGCGCCTGGTCTCGTAGCCCGGCCTCGGGGGCACGTCGCCGCGGCGGTGCCACACGTTGCCGCTGCCGGCGGTGGTGTAGACGACGGCACCGCGGGCCTTCAGCGCGGCCAGCAGGTCGGGGTGGGGGTTCAGCCCAATGCCGCTGGAGGATATGTAAGCCAGCCGCGGACGCATCAGGTCCAGCAGCGCGGAGTCCAGGTTGTGTTTGCTTCCGTGGTTGGGGATCTTCAGCCAGTGCAAGTCGGTCAGCTCGTGCGGGTCGCTCACCTTCCGCAGCGCGCGCCGGCCGGCGTCGCCGGCGAACAGGTAGCGGTCTCCCTCATAGTCCAGCCGCAAGACAAGTGAGGCCTGCTTGCTGCTCTCCGGGTCGTCCATGACCGAGTCGAGCACTTCGTCCGGGGCGGCGGGCCCCTTACTGGGCGCCTTCCTGCGCCGGAACGACACGCCAGCCTCCACGGTCTCGTGCATCAGCTCGATGTCGTCGAAGAAGTGCACGCACTGCTCGAAGAAGCCCTCCGAAGGCCCCAGCACCTGCATCGGCCCGACGCGGGCCTTCCCGTCGGCGAACGCCTCTTGCACGGGTACGCCCTTCTCCTCCAGGGCCTGCACGAGGCGGTGTGTCAGTTCGACTGACCGGCGCAGGTGCTCGGCGACACTTCGCACGGCGCTCGAGCGGGCGCCGTTCCGCGTGCGTTCAGCCATGGCGATGGCGCGCTGCGGATCCACGCCGTGGCGTCTGAGGTCGTGCACCCACGCGGCGCCGATCTGCTCGGGCTGGAGGCGTTCCACCACGTGTAGCAGGCCGGCGGCGTGGTCGCCGTCAATGTGTGACAGTATCAAGTGGTCCAGCCGCCCGCCGTAGAACCGGTCGAGGTGATCGAGTATGCGCTGCCCGTCCTCCCAGTTGCGGCCGCCGTCCACCAGCATGACCACCGGCGCCTCAGAGGCTTGCACCTCGACGAGCAGGGCGTCCGAATCGCCCACCGGCAGCATGTCTATCTGCAGTCGCGGCACGGCAATGCCCCCTGGTTTGCCCCCGCCTCATGGCTAGACTACGCGCGCTCCGGCATGGCGTCAAGCAGCGGAGGCCGGAACAGCGGTTTCGGTTGCGCGTGGCCCCCCTGAGCCGTTACAACGGCGACCGGTCGTGGACGTGCCAATGGCTCCGTTCCCGCGGGGAGTATCATGAGCGAAGGCAAGGTGAAAGTGGCGGTGGTCGGCGTCGGCGGCATGGGCTCGGAACACTGCAGGAACATCCGCAGGATAGACGAGTTCGAGCTGACGGCGGTGGTGGACATCGAGCCGGATAGGGCGGCCGAGATGGGCGTTGAGTTCGGGGTGGAGCATTTCACCGATCATCAGGAACTGCTCGACCGGGCGTTGGCTGACGCCGTGGTCATAGCCACGCCGCACTACTTCCACCCGCCGATCGCCGTTGATGCCTTTCGGGCTGGCCTGCACGTGCTGAGCGAGAAGCCAATCGGCGTGCGCATCGGCATGGCGGAGAAGATGGCCCAGGCCGCCCGAGAGAGCAGCAAGGTCTTCTGCGTCATGTTCCAGAACCGCAGCCGCGCCGACGTGAAGGAGGCGCGTGAGCTGATCGAGCAGGGCGCCATCGGCGAGTTGCGGCGCACGCTGCTGGTCGGCCCGTGGTACCGCTCGGACGCCTACTACGAGTCGGGGACCTGGCGGGCCACCTGGGGCGGGGAGGGTGGCGGCGTGCTGCTGAACCAGGCGCCCCACGACCTGGACGTGTTCTGCCTGCTGGGCGGCATGCCCGCCCGGGTGACGGGGCGCTGCGACACGGTGCTGCACGAGATCGAGGTGGAGGACCAGGCGGCGGCGGTGCTGGAGTATGAGAACGGCGCCACCGGATACCTGTATTTCAGCACCTGCGAGCCCGGCCGGCGGCGGCTGGAGATCGTGGGCGACAAAGGGGGCCTGCGCCTCTGGCCGCTGGAGCGCTGGCGCTTCGAGCCACCCATCGCCGAGTTCACCCGGACGAACACCGAGATGTGGGGCTCACCGGACGTGCAGGAGGTGCCGGTGGAACTGGAGGAGTGTGAGTCCGGCCACCACGTGATACTGCGCAACTTCGCGCGGGCCATCCTGCATGGTGAGCCGCTGATCGCCCCGGGCGAAGAGGGCCTCATGTCGCTGGAGCTGGCCAACGCCGTGACCCTCTCCTCCCACAAGGGGCAGACGGTCGAGCTGCCCATAGACCGGCAGGAGTTCAACGAGCTGATTGACTACCTGCGCTCCACGTCCAGCTTCAGGGACGAGTGGGGCGATACGCGCGTGGAGACCGACCCCCAGCACGTGAGGTGAGGGGCCGGGCGGCGGCGGCGCATCCCGCGGGGCGGCCCGACCCGTGGGTGCCGGATCGGATCACCTGTTTCCTACTCTGAGAGTCGAGATGGAACCGGAAGGCACGCTGGACATCGTCTTCCTGGTGGTGGGCGGGCTCGGCCTGTTCCTGTTCGGGATGCGGGTGATGAGCGACGCCCTGCGGCGCGTGGCCGGCGACCGGATGCGCCGCATCCTGCGCATCATGACGCACAACGTGCTGGTGGCCGTGCTGGCGGGGGCGGCGGTCACCTGTCTCGTACAGAGCAGCAGCGCCACCACGGTGATGGTGGTGGGCTTCGTCAACGCCGGCCTGATGCAACTGAGCCAGGCCATCGGCGTGGTCATGGGGGCCAACGTGGGCACGACGCTGACCGCCTGGCTGGTCAGCGGCATCGGCCTGCTGAAGATCACCAACTACGCCCTGCCGGCCATCGGGGTGGGGCTGCTGATTAACGTGGCCGGCAAGCGCCAGTGGAAGCACTGGGGTTCGGTCATCCTGGGGTTCGGGCTGCTGTTTTTCGGCCTCTCGCTGATGAAGGACGCCTTCGGCCCCCTGCGCCACAGCGCGCAGGCCCAGGCCGTGGTGGTCCGCCTGGCGGGCAACCCGCTGACCGGTGTTCTGGTCGGCACGATCATGACCATGGTGGTGCAGTCCTCCAGCGCGACGATTGCCGTGGCCCAGATGCTGGCCTTCAACGGCGTGCTGACCTTCCCCCAGGCGCTGCCCCTGATCCTGGGGGACAACATAGGCACCACCATCACCGCGCAGATAGCCTCCCTGGGCACCAACGTGAACGCCAGGCGTGCGGCGCGGGCCCACCTGATGTTCAACCTTATGGGGGTGTGCATCGTGCTGCCGTTCGTGTGGAA
>CAYFVS010000378.1:0-2494 GCA_964346565.1 uncultured candidatus Brocadiaceae bacterium
CGGGGCGATGCGCGGCGCTTCTACGCCCGCTGCATGGTGCGCGAGAAGCAGGGCCGGTACTACGCCTCGCTGACGGGGCCGCAGGGCTCGGGGATGCTGACGTCCATGGTGCACGCCAACGGGCTGACGGTGATCCCGCCAGAGGTGGATGAGGTGCAGCCGGGAGAAGAGATTGACGTGATCATGCTGGACTGGAGCCAGGGGGAGGAGTGGGGGACGTAGGGAGGCTTGACTTTTCGAGATGCCCGTCCATAATGCAGGCGGGCAGGCCACAGAAAGGGGGGCGATATGCGATTCGCCACAGCGTTCCTTCTTGCCTTGATTGCGGCAGCAATGCTATTGGCTGGCGTGCTGTCCAACCAAGCCGCGGCTCGTGATCCGTTCACCGTGAACAGTTCGGCCGACATCAAGGACGCAAAGCCGGGCGATGGGAGCTGCGAAACTGAGCCGGGTAATGGCGTGTGCACCCTGCGGGCGGCGATTGAGGAGACGAACGCCCTCGCGGGCAACGACACCATTGTGCTGCCGGCGGGTACGTACACGCTGGAGGAGACCCTGGGCACGTTGACGATCACGGATGACCTGACCGTCGAGGGCACGGCGCCCGCCGCCTCGATCATCGACGGCGCTGAAAACATCAGGGTGTTGGAGATCTTGTGGCCGGCGGACGTATCGTTATCAAACATGACGATGACCAGAGGAAAGGTCGACTCGGACGGCGCGGGTCTATATAACAAGGGGAAGTCAACGCTGGTCGACAGCATCATCAGCAGTAACAGCGTTGCAGCTGAAGGCGGTGGCGTCTGGAACGAGGGAACGTTGACGATGAAGAACAGCACCGTGACCGGCAATAATGCTGGTTTGGGCGGAGGCATTCTCAATTTCGGGTATCAAATGCCGAATGGGGAAGATGCATCGGTGACGTTGATCAACGTCACGGTTAGCGACAATACGGCGAAGTTGATAGGTGGCGGCGGCATTTGGAACGAGAATGACGGTAGGTTCGTTCTAATCAACAGCACGGTGAGCCACAATACGGCGCCATTTGCAAGGAGCGCTATATGGAACTGGAGTGGCGGCATCATCGAGCTTCGGAATTCGACGGTCGCGGACAATTTTGGCGGTGGCATCGGGAACTATGACCACGTAGGTGATCCGGGTGGCACTGTGACCCTGAAGAACACGATCGTGGCGAATAATGGGGCTGGCATCAATTGCTCAGGGACAATCACATCGCTGGGCCACAACCTGGAGTATGACAAAGATGACCCCCCAGACCCTCCGTCGAGTTGCGGCCTGAACACCGATCTCGGGGACAAGCTCGGTGAAGATCCGCGTCTCGATTCGCTTCAGGAGAGTGGGTTCACCGAGACTCACGCGCTCAAGATGGATAGCCCTGCGATTGATGCTGGCCCTGACGAGTACGCAACTCCGACACCGGGCCCAGGCACCGATCAGCGGGGAGTGGTACGGCCCGTAGACGGGGATGAGGACGGCGATGCTAACTGGGATATGGGAAGCTTCGAGTTCTGCCCCTCGCCCGATGCGGACTGCGATGGGCAGTCAGATACGCTCGACAACTGCCGCAGGGCGCCCAACAGTGATCAGCAGGACGCGGACGGCGACATGTTCGGGGATGCCTGCGACTTCTGCCCGTCAGTAGCGACATCGTGGGTCACGCCGATCGGGGACAATGATTGCGATGGGTTCAGCAGTGTGACAGAGGACTTCGTGGGTACACTCCTCTTCGTCGCTTGTCCCGCGACTTCGGCTCCCGACGATGAGGACCCAGACGCGTGGCCCGGCGACATGAACGACGACCAGCGCGTCAGCATGGCGGACGTCATGCGGTTCATTCCACACATGAACAGTAAGGACGGGGATCCCAACTACGATCGGCGGTTCGACCTCAACATGGACGGGTGGATCACGCAAGCCGACTCGTTCATGCTCATTCCGTTCATGAACAAGACGTGCACACCCTAGGGGACGATGTTGTGGACAGCTTCTGGTATGCCCGCTGGCGCTGGCTGGAGCAAGAGCGTACCGGGCTGACTATGGCGTCAGATAGCGCTCGCGGCTAGATCAGGGCAGCGGGCAGAGTCTCGTCCTCGTCCTGGGCCCCGTTGCCACCGTTGCGGCGCCGTCCGCGCCGCCGTGCCCCATTCTCGCGATACATGCGCTTCAGCTCCGTCTCAAAGAAGAACCGCTTCTCGCCGAAGGCGGGCCGCAGGTCGTTCAGCCAGACCGCCTCCTCGTCGTACTGAGCGAAGAACAGGCGCATCGCCCAGTCGGGGTTGCGGCCCTGGAGCATGCGGAGGGCAACAACCTTCTCGCCGCCGATCTCTGTGACGCCAAGCACCTGCACCTTACCGGGGTCGGCGGACATGCTCGGCCCGCGGGCGGTGCGGGCGAGCCCACTGACCGAGTTGTGTGCGTCACGGTATATGTCGCAGGCGCGCACCAGGGGTACGCTGAAGTAGTGCTGGGCACC
>CAYFVS010000379.1:0-6351 GCA_964346565.1 uncultured candidatus Brocadiaceae bacterium
CTGGGCGCCCCCGCCGGAGCCGGCCTGGCGGACCACCTGCACTGGCACATCGTCCCTCGGTGGGAGGGGGACACCAACTACATGCCCGTGCTGGCGCACACGAAGGTGATCCCTCAATCGCTCGACGAGCTGTGGCGGAGGCTGAGGGACGCCGACCAGCACTGAGCCCGGGAGGACGGCATGCCCGTGCGCCGGGAGGGAATCGAGCGCCAAGAGGCCGAGGCGCTGGCCCCCTACGCGGCCCGCAGCGCCCGGTCCGCCGGCCGGCGCTACGAGGAGCCAGAGGCCGACTACCGCACCTGCTACCAGCGCGACCGCGACCGCATCATCCACTGCAAGGCATTCCGCCGCCTGGAGTACAAGACGCAGGTCTTCCTGAACCACGAAGGCGACCACTATCGCACACGCCTCACGCACACGATGGAGGTCACGCAGATCGCTCGGACCATCGCCCGGGCCCTGGGCTTGAACGAGGACCTGACCGAGGCGGTGGCCCTGGCCCACGACGTGGGGCACACCCCCTTTGGGCACACCGGTGAGGAGACCCTCAACCGCCTGATGGCCGGTCACGGTGGTTTCGAGCACAACGCGCAGGGCCTGCGCGTTGTGGACGTGCTGGAGCGACAGTACCCGCAGTTTCCGGGCTTGAACCTGACCCATGAGGTGCGCGAGTCCATGGTCAAGCACCAGACGCGTTGGGACGAGCCGGAGGCCGGCGACTTCGGACCCGGGCCGCCCCTGCTGGAGGCACAGGCCGTGGCCGTGGCGGACTCGATCGCCTACGACAACCACGACCTGCAGGACGGCCTGGAGGCGGGTATCCTGCAGGTGGAGCAACTGGGCGCCTTGAGCCTGTGGCAGGAAGCCGAGGGGCAGGCGACCGAGCGGTTCGGCCCGCTGCCCGGCGAGCAGCTCGCCGGGCAGGCCGTGCGCTATCTGATAGACCTGTTTGTGACGGACGCGGTGGACACCACCCGGCAGGAAATACGGAAGCGAGGTCTGTCGTCGGCGGAGGACGTGCGGTCCCAGCCGGACGGCGTCGTGCGTTTCAGCGAGCAGCTCCAGTTGCGGAAGGACGAACTGGAGGAGTTCCTTTACGAGAAGCTGTATCAGAACTACAAGGTGGTGCAGGTGACCCATAGCGCGCGCCGCTTTGTGGAAGGGTTGTTCCGGGCTTTCACCTCGGAGCCCCGGCAGCTTCCGCCACAGCACCGGGACTGGGCGCGGCAGGTGGGGCTTCGCCGCGCGGTTTGCGACTACATAGCCGGCATGACCGACCGTTACGCGCAGGATCAATACATCCAGCTCTTCCAGCCCTACCAGAAGCTCTGATGCCGTCTGTATTGATAAAGAACGGCTCGCTGGCCGGCAAGCTCGTCCGGCTGGACTCCCCCAGGGTTCGCATCGGTCGCGCGCCCGACGCGGACATCCAGCTCAAGGACAAGACGGTGTCCCGCGAGCACGCGGTTCTGCTGCGCCGGGGGCCCACCTGGTACGTGCAGGATCTGGGCAGCCACAATCGCGTCCTGCTGAACCGCGTGCCCGTGGTCAGCGCTGCCCTGATTGAGCGCGATGAGATCCGGCTGGGCAGTGTCTCGATGATTTTCTTGCCTTCGGAAGACACCGATTTGGAGGCAAGCACGGACCGTGGGCGGGCAGCCGAGGCGGAGATAACACAGGCGATAAGCCTGCGCGGACGCGCAGACGAGCAGGACAGCGACGACCGGCGCATTGACAACCTGCTGGCGCTGGGCGGCCTGGCGACCACTGTGCGGACGGTGCCTGATCTGTTCCAGGGCGTCCAGGAGAACCTGGGCCGGGTCATGCACGCCAACCGCGTTTTCGCCCTGCTTAAGGAGGGCGATACCTGGAAGTCCTTCCGGGAGGAGGAGGGTGTCTTCGGCGAGAACGTGGAGCAGCTCGGTCTGTCGGCCGAGTTGCTGGAAAGGGCTTTTGTGGAGGGACCCGTGGCCGCCCGCTACGAGGGGGGGCTCTATCTGGCCTGCGTGCCCATCTGCACCGCGCAGCGGAGCGTGGGAGTCGTCTACTGCGAGCGGGACGAGCAGACCGGCCCTTTCTCGGACGCGCAGCTTCGTCACCTGTTCTACATCGCGGTGGGGCTGGCGGTAGCGCTGGAGGGCCTGCGGGCCCGGGAGGAGCTGGCCTCCAGGACCCGCAGCCTGTCCCGCCAACTGGCGGAGCACTTCGATATGGTGGGGGAAAGCACGGCCATGAAGCGGGTCTACCGCTTCATCCACCGGGTCGCGCCGACTGAGGCCGGAGTGTTCGTCTGCGGGGAGAGTGGCACAGGCAAGGAGATGGTAGCCCGGGCCATCCACCGGCACAGCCGCCGCAGCTCAGGCCCCCTGGAGATCGTCAACTGCGCTGCCGTGCCATCCACCCTCATGGAAAGCGAGCTGTTCGGCCACGTCAAAGGGGCCTTCACCGGCGCCGTGGCGGACAGGCCAGGACGTTTCCAGCTTGCGCACAAGGGCACGTTGTTTCTCGACGAGGTTTGCGAGCTGCCCCTGGAGTGTCAGGCGAAGCTTCTGCGCGTGCTGGAGGAGGGCAAGGTCCGGCCGATCGGCGACACGCGCGACAAGCCGGTGGAGGTGCGGCTGATCGCCGCCACGAACCAGGACCCCCGTCAGGAGGTCAGCGAAGGCCTGCTCAGGCCCGACTTGTTCTACCGGCTGGACCGCCTGCGCATCGAAGTGCCCCCTCTGCGGGAACGGGAGGGGGACGTGCGGCGCCTGGCCCTGCACTTCCTGGCCAAGTTCAGCCAGCAATGCAAGCGCCCGGTCGAGGACTTCGGCGTGCAGACGCTGAAGGTGTTCGAGGCCTATGACTGGCCGGGCAACGTGAGGGAACTGCGGAACGTCGTCGAGCGTATGATCATCCTCAGCGAGGGCCAGATGCTGGACCTGGATATAGTGCCGGAGGACATCCGCTCACGGGCGCACGCGGGGGACGAAGACGTCGAGCCCCTGTCCGAAGTCGAGAAGCGGCACATCGCTCGCGCGCTCAAAGAGACGGGCGGGAACAAGAGCCGGGCCGCCAAACTGCTGGGGATCGATCGCAGCACGCTCTATGGGAAGATCGAACGCTACGGCCTGGATGGCTGAGGGGGAGGCGGCTGTTTTGACTGCCGCGGCGCAGTAGCTATAATGGCGTCGGTGTGGCGCTCGGCGCCTGTGAGAACCGGCCCCTCTGGCGATGGAGGTGCAGCATGGCGCTGTGGGTCTTCCGGACGCTGTTCATACTGGCCTCGGCCGGGACGGCTTACTCCATCGGCCTGCACGTCGGCAGCCCCTTCATCTGCCTGCTGATCGGCATCCTCGTGTCCCTCGGCGTAGTCGTGGCGGAGTGGTTCGTCAGCAAGGGGCCTATCTATCTGATATCCTCCATCGTGTTCGGGGCACTGCTGGGTCTGCTGTTCGCCACGCTCACCGTGCAGGTGCTGGGGCTTGCCATGCGCAAGGAGACCTTCGACCTGATACGGACCGACCTGACCGGAAGCTTGATCGTCCTCTACACCTATCTGGGCGTGGTGTTCATCTACGAGAGCCGGGACAGGTTCAACCTGATCGTCCCCTACGTGGAGTTCCGGCGCGAGGAGAAGGGCATCCGGCCGGTGGTGCTGGACACCAGCGTGATCATTGACGGACGCCTGCCGGATATCCTCAGCGCTGGTGCCCTCGAGGGGCCGTTCATCGTGCCCCAGGTGATTCTGCACGAGCTGCACAAGGTCGCTGACGCCGACGACAAGCTCAAGCGTGAACGGGGCCGACTCGGGCTGGACACGCTCTCGCGGATACAGGAGGACCCCGAACTGGACGTGCGGGTGCAGGAGCTGGCGGCCGACCACCGCCAGCCCGTGGACGAGCAACTGGTGCGCATTGCCAAGATGGTCAACGGCAGGCTGGCCACCAATGACTACAACCTGAACCGGCTGGCCTCCCTGGACGGCGTGGACGTTATCAACTTCAATCAACTGGCCAATGCACTCAAACCCATCGCGCTGCCCGGCGAGCGGATCCGCGTCCAACTCATCAAGCCGGGTGAGCAGCCCGGGCAGGCGGTCGGCTTCCTGCCCGACGGCACCATGGTGATCGTCGAGGACGCCGTTCACATGCTGGACGAAGAGCTGGAGGTCGAAGTGCGCAACACCATCACCCGCGAGACCGGCCGGATGATATTCGCCCGCCCCTCAGAGCAGGATGTTCCGTAGGTGCCCGCCGGGTCCGGTCTGGCCGGGGGTCCTGACATGCCGCTGAGTCCACACAAGCGCACGGCGGACCGCCCGTTCGCGGTCGTCGTGCCCGCCGCCGGCACCGGCGTTCGCATGGGCAACCGCAAGAAACCCTACCTGACCATCGGCGGACGGCCCATCCTGCATCGCACGCTCGAGCGGCTCCTGGCAACGCCCGGCTGCCAGCAGGCGGTCGTAGTGCTGCACCGGGACGAGTATGGAGACGGGCACGTGGCCGAAGAGCTGCACCGGCTCTTCGGGTTGACCGAGGCCGTGTGCGGGGGCGACAGCCGGCAGGCCAGCGTCCTGGCCGGGCTGCGGGCCGTGCGGGACGACCTGGAACTGGTGCTCGTGCACGATGCCGTCCGGCCGCTGGTGCGCACCGAGGTCGTCCGCCGCGTCGCGGAAGCCACCGCCGAACATGGCGCAGCGATCGCCGCCGTCCCCGCCGATGAAACCGTGAAGGAGGTCAACGGGCGGCGGACCATCGTCGGCACGCCTCCCCGGCGCCGCCTGTGGTACGCGCGCACGCCCCAGGGATTCCGCAAGGAGCTCCTGCTGCGCGCCCATGCCCATGCCCGGGAGGCAATGCGCACGGGGACCGATGACGCCGAGCTGGTGGAGCAACTCGGCCATCAGGTCCACCTGGTGGAGGACTGCTACGACAATATAAAGATCACCACCGAGGAGGACCTGGTCGTGGCCGAGGCTATCCTCCGCTGGCAGCAGGACCACCTTCCAGACACGGAGTAGATCCGTCAGCCGGATCCCCACTCGTCTGCCAGGCGGCCCGTTTCCTCGAACGAACTGATCCCGCTGACGGCGTCGTGCGCGCTCAGGTTCTGCGCTCCTGCTACCGCTGCAAACCGCAGACACCGCTCCAGCGATTCGCCGCGCAGAAAGGCCGCCAGGAAACCGGCAATCGCGCAGTCCCCGGCGCCCGTCGCGCTGGCGATCTGCGCCACCGGGTACGCCGCCTGCAGCAGTTCCCTCTCCGCCCACTGCGGACCGTCAGCGGGACATGTCCGGCCAAACGCCTTGAGCCTGCCGGCGGCGGCCGTCCGGGCGTAGATGCCCCGGTGGCCTATCTTCACCACGGCGACTCCCACGCCGTAATCCACCAGCCTCGCGCCCAGCCGCTGCCAGTCGGCCGGCTCGAGCATGTCCAGCATCCCCGTCCCCTCCGCCGCGGAGCGCGCGCGCAGAGCGCCAAACATGTCCCGCTCCAGGCAGTACATGGCCTCCTCCGCGCTGGGCAGGAAGATGTCCACGTGCGGGAGCACCCGGCGAAGGATGACGTCCCAATCAGCCCGTCCGCCGGGCGAGTCCGGATCGGGCAAGGTCATGTCCAGGGATGTCGTCGCTCCCTGTTGCTTCGCGCGCCGGAAGACCTCCGCCAGTTCCGCGCCTCCGTCCTGGTAGAAGCGCCTCAGCAGCGGCGGATAGCCCAGGTGGAAGATGGACACCGTCTCGAGCTGCTCGAACGGGATGTCCTCCGCGCCGAACGTGTCGTTCGCGCCCGGATGGTGAAGGAACGCGCGGTCCACGCCGGGAGGGGCAAGCACGATGGTGTAGGAGGTGTGCTCGCCGGGCACCCGGCGGATGCCCTCCGCCCGACCGGACTCGGCGAGCCTGTCCGTCAGCACTCGCCCGAAGGCGTCGTCGCCCACCTTGGCCGCAAACGCGCAGTCCACTCCGAGTTTCAGCAGCGCGAGACCGGTATTGGCGACCGGCCCGCCGGGGGAGACCACGCACCCGCCGACCACCACCAGAGAGCCCGGCTCCAGCACGTCACCGAGCGCAGTCTCCGCCGTGCCCCCGAAAGTCGGCGTCAGGTCCAGGCAGATGTGTCCCGCCACCATCACCTCCGGCGCGCCCATCGGCGGTTCTCCTCTGGTTGAGACGCCCGTCGCGGCTGTCCGCCGTAGTGTAGCGTCCGGCGCCGCGCATTCAAGGACGTGCGGGGGGCCTTTGCGCGTTACTTCCCTCGGCGAATGCACCGGCTCACGTGCCCATATATGCCCTCCAGGAGGTTTTGTTTCGTCAGAGCCCTTGAGCCCCCGACGTGTTCGCCCAGCGCAGTGGGGCCTCTAACTGGC
>CAYFVS010000380.1:0-1563 GCA_964346565.1 uncultured candidatus Brocadiaceae bacterium
AGCAACCGCGCCACTGAGCACCGCGTAGCCTGCAGTGAGGGCATACCAGGTTGCCTCCGGTGCCTGCTCCGCCAGGAAGAACAGCAGCACGAGAGCCAGAACCACAGTCAGCCCCGCCCCCGTAGCGAACCCAAGAAGCCGTCTGCGCCGGGACACGAACGTCGCCGCAGCCAGCCCGGCGACGAAACAGAGTGCATACCAGACCAGCACACCCGTGCCGCCCGGCAGCCACACCAGCCAAATTCCATCCATGAACCAGCGGATGCCCCGCCGCCAGGTAGCCCACTTCGTGTAATCCGGCCACGCGTCGGCACGCTCGAGCAGGTGCTCCCATTTGGCGCGGCCCCTCCGCTCCATCTGCTCGGCGAAGGCCCGGCTGGCATACCAGGTCCGCCAACGGACCTCCTCGGCGGAATACCACTCGGGCGCGACGCCGGCCCGCTTTGCCGCACCGGCCAGCGCCTCCAGGTCGGCTTCGATGGCTTTCCTCTCCAGCTCAGCGGCGGGAAGCCCCACCTGTGCCAGCGCTGCCGCTTCGTCCGGGCTCAACGTGCCGTCGCCGTCTGAGTCGAACTCACGCCTTAAGGCGTACTGGAGGCGCCCGGCCTCCCTGCTCAGGTAGAAGCGCTGCTGGTAGTAAGCCGCCGACGGCTGAGCGAGCGTAATGGCCTCGCAAGCTATCCGCACCAGGCGCACGATGATTGGCGGACGGGCCAGTCGCTCGTAGAGCGGCACGCTGAAGATGATCAGCAGGATGAGCACCCGCACCGGCCAGCGCTGCTTCCGCCACAGGTTGAACCCCTGCCACGCGGCGCGCAGCGCGCCGGCCCCCTCGCCCGATGCGTCCTCTGCCGGAACCGAGTCGCTCATGCTCCCCCCAAGAAGGACACGACTGCTTACGGCAGCACCATCGTAGCGCATCGAGGGGGCGGTATGTACCAGGGAGCGCGATTCCCTTCAGCGCGGGATGTGGAGTTCCGACGCCGCCTGCCGCCCCGCCCTGCCGCGCTGGTACAAAGGCCCCTGCTCTGCCGTCAAGAGGACGCGCACCTTCGACTACTTGCCGGTCGAGGTCGCCTTCATGGCCGCGCAGCTACAGGCGTCACCCCGCCAGGCGCTTCCGCTCCGTCACGAACCTCCATACGGCGTACGCAGCCGCGCCAGCCAACAGCGGCGCCGCGAGCACTGGCAGCAGCGCCTGGCTCCCATGGGGTCCTACTGCCAAACGCGGGCAGTAGCGGACATCGTACCATGACGCACGCGCCGCGAGCCGGTCCACAGCAGTGACCGCAATGAGCAAGGCACCTGTCATCGCACCCGCGCAGCACCGCGCCCATGCCCGGCTGCGGAACATGCCGGCCAGTTGTGCGCCCAGCGAGCCAACCGCCCCGCTGAGAACTGCCAGACCCGCGAGCCGTGCCGGTCGCATGACAGGGCCGACGTGCGGGCTGCCGGTAAGGGAGACCAGCAACGCCAGTAGGACCAGGGGGCTCGCCGCAACGACGAATCCGAGAAGGCGACGACGCCGCGAAACGAATGTGCCCGCCAGCAGGCCCAGCCCGA
>CAYFVS010000381.1:0-2112 GCA_964346565.1 uncultured candidatus Brocadiaceae bacterium
TCAGGCCGCCGTCCACGTAGAGTATCTGCCCGGTGACGTAGGAAGCCGCATCGGAGGCCAGGAAGGCTACCGCCGCGCCGATGTCCTCCGGGGTGCCCATCCGGCCCAGCGGGATGCCTTCGGCAACCTCGCGGATGCGATCCTGCAGGCCGGGGCGCTCCCTGTCGTGGTAGCGCAGGATGGCGCCGGGGGCGACCGAGTTCACCCGGATGCCGTGCGGAGCCAGGTCCACGGCCATGCAGCGGGTCAGGGCGTCCATGGCGCCCTTGCTGGCGTCGTAGCCGGCCTTGCCCCGGTGCGCGCGCAGGCCGCCAACCGAGGAGATGTTGACGATGACCCCGCCGCCGGCCTCGGCCATGTGCTCGGCGGCCGGGCGGCTGATCTCGTAGAGGATGCGCACGTTGGCCTCGAAGGAACGCTGGTAGGTCTCCTCGTTCAGTTCGAGGAAGCCCTTCGAGCGCAGCAAGGCGGCGTTGTTGACCAGCAGGTGCGGCGGGCCGTAGCGGGCCAGGGCGGCCTGGAGGACCTGCCCGGCGCCTGCGGCGGTGCTCAGGTCGGCGGGGACGGCGTGGCAGTCGGCGCCCTTCTCCCGCAGGTCGGCGGCCACCGCGCGGAGGTCCCCTTCGGAGCGCGCCGCCAGCGTCAGCTTCATCCCCTGGGTGGCCAGCACGCGGGCTATCCCCACGCCTATGCCCCGGCTGGCGCCGGTGACGATGGCGGATCCGCCCTCCAGGTCGGGCAAGCGCATCGCGAGCGCGGCTTTGCCGACGTCGGATGGGTCATGGCTCATGCGTTGTCACTCCTTTGACGGTTGAGTGGCGTGCATTCTGCGCGCCGGGGTCCGGGGGCGCAAGGGAGGCGGGGACCACGATGCATCGCCGTCCTGCCGGGCTGCAAGCCTGCTGCGCTGAAGCCTCGAAGGCCCTCAGATACCGTGCAGGACCAGGCCCTGGAAGATGGTGGACAGCGAGAAGGGGGTCCCGCACATTGTTTCGGAGGTCAGCGGTTTGAACCTTTGGCTCGTCCGCTGCACTCAAGAGTTGCATCTTAGTTGCGTTTATGACCCGCTGCCCCATCCTTTCTCGGTGCGAAGGGACACACGATGTCCGCGTCCATACTGAAAGAGCTGCGCGCTCACGCTCCGTTCACGGTGTTGGGCGCACTGACCGGGATAGTGCTGATGACCGCGCTGGTGTTGGCAAAGGTCGAGGCGCACGCCATGGCGCCGTTTTTCGAAGGCTTCCATGCCCTGCACGTGCTGCTGAGCGCTATCGTCACGGCGGCCATGTACAGGCGATACCGTGGACCGGTGGTCCCGGCTGTGTTGATCGGGTACGTCGGCTCGGTCGGCATAGGGACCCTCAGTGACATCGTGTTGCCGTTCCTGGGTGGCAGTCTGGTGGGCGCCCACATGCACCTGCACGTGGCCTTCATCGAGCATTGGTGGCTGATAAACCCTGTTGCCCTGGCCGGAGTGGCCTGTGGCGTGCTGCTGCCGCGCACGAAGGTGCCGCACAGCGGGCACGTCCTGCTCAGCACCTGGGCGTCGCTGTTCTACCTTACGGCGCACGGTGAGGCGAACTGGCTGCCGCTGCTGCCGCTGGTGCTGCTCGTGCTGTTCGTGGCGGTATGGCTGCCTTGCTGCGTCAGCGACATCGTCTTCCCGTTGCTCTTCGTGCGGCGGGGCGCCGAAGCGCGCGAAATGCATGACCACCGCTGAAGGCACCCCGAGAAGCCGGCACCGGCGCTCCGGCGCCGACCCCCGGAACGACTGAGCAGGCGGCTTCAGTCGGCGGACTGCTCCTCCGGCGCGGGCATCGGCACGGGCTCCGGCGGCGCACCTGTGGGCGGCTGGCCGGTCGGCTGCAAGCCGCCCAGGAACCCCTGGGCAATTGAGGAGAGCGCCGCCGTCGGCACTCGGACGCGCACCTGCGCCTCCCCGTTGTCCGACACGTAGCCGGCGAGGCCGATCGGCGGGGCCGGGGCGAAGCTGAATTGCGGCACTTCGACCGGCGCGGAGGCCACCTCCATGATCTTCCGCATGAGGCCCATCCACCATTGCACTGCTTCGCCCAGGCGCAGGTAGCCCAGCGCCACCGCCCCCTCCGGCAT
>CAYFVS010000382.1:0-12453 GCA_964346565.1 uncultured candidatus Brocadiaceae bacterium
AGGTACTCGAGCTGGTTGACGGCCTGCTGGAGCCGCTGGAGATCACGCTGTTTCTGTCCGAGGACGAAGACGGCGGGATCGAACCGTTCGCGCATTACGAGAACGACAAGTTCCAGGCCGGCAAGAAGGTGCCGGACCAGGCGATTCCCGACTTCGACCTGTCGCAGTTCCAGAGCCACAGCGTGGTCTGCCGGGTGCACGGGCAGGAGCTGCACGGCCTGGTCCCGTTGAAGGTGGAGGAGAAGGTGGTGGGGGTGTTGCTGCTGGTCTTCCCCACGGATGCGCGCGACCCGGAGGAGCAGCGGGCGGATTTCAACCGCAACAAACGGTGCGTCCTCCAGGAGATCTGCCACCACATAAGTCTGGCCGTCAAGGCCAAACACCTGCACACCAGGGCGGTGGTGGACAGCCTGACTCGGCTCTACTCGCGCAGCCACTTCCAGGACCAGTTGCAGGCGTCGGTCGAGTTCACCGGCCGCAGCGGGGAGACGTTCTCGCTGGTGCTGCTGGACATTGACCATTTCAAACGGATTAACGACACCCACGGCCACGCCACGGGCGACCTGGTGCTGAGCCGCCTGGCGGGCCGGCTCCAGCGGGCGCTGCGCAAGTACGACACAGCCTACCGTTACGGGGGCGAGGAGCTGGCCGTACTGCTGCCCCGCACCAGCATGAGGGAGGGGGTGGCCATAGCCGAGCGCCTGCGCAAGACGGTCGAGGAGCAGAGGTTCCGGGGCACCGACGGGCAACTGGTCCAGGTGACCGTCAGCGCGGGCATCGCCGAGTGTCACGCCGGGGACGAGGCGGACTCACTGTTCGAGCGCGCCGACCGGCGCCTCTACCGCGCCAAGCGCAGAGGGCGCAACCGCGTGGTGCCCGGCCCCGCAGCCGTCGCCGCCTGAGTCGCCGCCCGCGGGCTGTCCGCCCCTTTCGCACTGCGTTGCGCCGCCCTACAATGCCGGCGCTTCTCATACGCCCTTCGAGGAAGTAAGCATCATGCGCGAGATACGCGTGGCGGCAGCCCAGTTCGAGGCGCACGACGGCGACAAAGACTACAACCTGGGCCGCATCAGGGAACTGGCAGGGCGGGCGGTCCGGCGCCGCGCCGAGCTGGTCTGCTTCCACGAAGGCTGCATCCCGGGCTACTCCTTCATGGAAGGGCTGGACCGACCGGAGCTGGAGGGGCTCGCCGAGCCTGTGCCCGGGGGACCGTCAACGGCAGCTCTTGCCGAGATCGCCCGCGAGCTGGGCGCGGCACTGGCCGCGGGCCTCCTGGAACTGGCCCCCGACGGCGCGCTGCGCAACACCTATGTGGTGGTCGGCCCGGAGGGGCTGGTTGCCCGGCAAAGCAAGCTTCATCCATTCATCAACGAGCATCTGAGCCCGGGCGGAAGCTACTGCGTCTTCGAGCTGATGGGCTGCACGTTCGGCATCCTTATCTGCTACGACAACAACATCATCGAGAACGTGCGCATGACCACGCTCCTGGGCGCCGAGGTCATCCTGATGCCCCACGTCACCGGGGGGCTGCCCTCTCCCATGCCGGGCCGGGGCAAGATACCGCGGGAGGTATGGGAGGATCGCGAGCGCGACCCCGTGAGCTGCCGCATGGAGTTCACGGGCCCGAAGGGACGCGGGTGGCTGATGCACTGGCTGCCCGCGCGGGCCTACGACAACGGCATTTACGCCGTGTTCACCAATGCCGTCGGGGTGGACGCGGACACCGTCAAGCCGGGCAACGCGATGATCCTTGACCCCTTCGGTGAGGTGCTGGTCGAGTCCCACGCCCTGGGCGACGACGTGGTGGTGGGTCTGCTGACGTCGGACAAGGTCGAGCTGTCCGGCGGCAAACGCTACATCCGCGCCCGGCGCCCCGAGCTGTACCGGGGGCTGGTCGAGAGCGTGCCGGAGGACGAGGCCCGCAAGCGCAGCTCGAAGTTCGCGGACGTTTACTGGAAGAAGCATCGCGACGGCTGAGCCGCCGCTCTGGACGCTCCGGGGGGAACCGATGGAGGGGGAACACGAGCTGGTCGAGGAGCCGATCGAGCCGCTGGGCGGCTTCGACACGGTGGCCATGGCCCGGGGGGAGCCGGGCCTGCCGCGCCTGTTCCGCTGGCGTGGCGCGGAGCACCGGGTGGCCGCCGTGCTGAGGCGTTGGAAGACGACCGGTCCGTGCTGGAGCGGGTCGGACGAACGTTACGTGCGCAGGCACTGGTACCTGGTGCGCACGACCGACGGGGCGAAGATGGAACTCTACTTCGAGCGCCAGGCGCGTTCGGCCCGCGAGCGGAAGCGACGCTGGTGGCTGCACTCGGTGCAGCCGGCGGAGGGGCCGGCGGGGTGAAGCGATTGGTCCTGGTTCGGCACGGCGAGAGCACCCAACACGTCCGGGACGTGACGGGCGGTTGGACCGACACGCGCCTGACCGCCCTCGGACGCCGGCAGGCCGCAGTCACGGCGGACCGGCTGGCCGACCTGATGTGCCGGGGCTCGTTCAGCTTCCTCAGCAGCGATCTGGCTCGCGCGGCCGAGACGGCCCGCATCATCGGCGCGCGGCTCGGCGTGGAGCCCACACTGCACCAGGAACTACGTGAGCTCAACAACGGCCGTGCTGCGGGGCTCACCACAGCGCAGGCTCAAGCCATCGAGCTGCCGCAGACCGAGCCGCTCGTTGACTGGGTGCCCTACCCCGAGGCCGAGAGCTGGCGCACGATGACGGAGCGTGTACATGCTTACCTCGACTCCGCCGCGCCCGCCCTGGAGGAGACCGCGCTCATCGTCACCCATGGCAACAGCGGCCAGGCGGTCGTCCACTGGTGGCTGAGACACTGTGAGGTCTGCCGCCGGCGCATCGCCTATAGACTGGACCCGTGCAGCATTACGGAGCTCTGCGTCAATGCCTGGGGCGAGCGTGTGATTGCCCTGCTCAACGACACGGGCCACCTGGACAGCCTGGGTCGCAGTCAGGGACCCGCGCCTCAGAGCAAGCCCGTCGTCTGATCCAGGCCGAACATGACGTTCATGCTCTGCACGGCCTGGGAGGCGGCGCCTTTCATGAGGTTGTCAATGGCCGCCGTCAGGACGACCCGACGACCCTTGCGGACCACGCCGGCCACGTCGCAGAAGTTGGTGAAAGCCACCGACTTGGTTCGCGGCTGGTCGTCCGCTGTGCGCACGCGCACGAAGGGCTCCTCCGCGTAGAACCCGCTCAGCACCTTGTGGAGCTGCTCGGTGTCCATCGGGTCCGTCAGCGGCGCGGTGATGGTGGACAGGATGCCCCGGTCCATCGGCACCAGGTGGGGCACGAACGTCACGTTGGCCTCGGGAGCTCCGGCCAGCAGGAGCGCCCGCTCCATCTCCGGCTCGTGGCGGTGGCCGGTCACGCTGTAAGCGCGCACGTCCTCGTTGCACTCGCAGTACATGGAGCCCTGGTTCGGCTTGTTGCCGCGCCCGCTGACGCCGCTCTTGGCGTCCACCACGATCTCCCCCGCGTCCACCATCTCCGCCTGCACCAGCGGCGCCAGGGCCAGCACGACGCCCGTGGGGTAGCATCCCGGGTTGGCCACCAGGTCGCTGCCGGCGATCTGCTCCCGGAAAAGCTCGGGGATGCCGTAGGCCGCCGTGCCGAACCGGTCCGGGTCGCCGTGTTCGCCGTACCACTCCTCATAGACGGACATCTCGGCCAGGCGGTAGTCCGCACTGAAGTCAATGCAGCGAACGCCCGCCTGCCGGTAGAGCGGCACGTAGCGGTGCGCCACTCCATGGGGCAGCGTGAAGAAGGCCACGTCCGGCTCCTCGGGCGCAGCATCGGGCTCCAGCCCCGAGAGCCGCATCGTGCTCAGGCCCTCCAGCTCGGGGAATATCCCGGCGATGGGGGGACTCCCCTCGCGTCGACCGCCCAGGTGGACGATCTCTGCCTCCGGGTGGCGCAGGAGCAGCTTGATCAGCTCCCGGCTCGTGTAGGCGGTTGCGCCGACGATGCTGATCTTCATCCCGGTTATCTCCTCTGCACGGGGCGCGGCGTTCCCGGCTCAGCCCGCGTAGAAACCTTCCAGAGCCGGCCCAATGGTCCGGTAGCGGGCGTAGAGACCCTCGTAGCGGTCGGCCTGCTCTGAGGGCTCGACGACTGTCGCATCGTCGGGCAGGGCGCTCTCGCCCTCCTCCAGCGAGCCGTACTCACCGGCGCCCATCCAGGCGCAGACGGCCGCGCCGACGCTGGTGGCCTCCTTCCTCTCGGTCACCAGCACGGGCAGCCGGCAGACGTCCGCCCGCAACTGGTTCCACAGCTCGTTGCGCGACCCGCCACCCACCACCCGCAGGCGCTCCGGCCGGAAATCCGTCGCCTGACTCAGTATGCGCAACGCCTCCCGCAGTTGAAAGCACAGGCCCTCCAGGGCCGCCCTGTAGACGTGCGCCCGACCCGCAGTCAGCCCCAGGCCCAGGATGGTGCCGGCAGTGCCGTGCTTCGCGGACGGCCCGGTCTCCGGCACGAAGCTGGGCGCCACCATCACGCCGCCCGCGCCGGGCGGCACGCGCCGGGCCTCGGCGATCATGGTCCCGTACGCCTCCGGGCCATCCCCGGCGTCTGCGTAGAAGCACTCCCGCACCCATTCCAGCACGCCCGAGCCCATCATGAGTAGTTGGGGGTCGTAGAGGCCCGGCTCGGCGTCCAGCTCCGTCAGGATGCCCTCCCGATAGGCAAACTCGCCGGTAACGGGCTCCTCGGTGCGCAGCATGGCTATCTCCCAGGTCCCCGTGCTGAGCACGGCTTCCTCCGGCCGGGCGCCGCTGCCTATGGGGGCGAACTGCGTGTCGTGGCCGCTGGCGACCACGGGCAGCCCCTCAGGCAGGCCCGTCGCCTCCGACGCCTGTGCAGTGAGCCCGCCGATGACCGCCCCCGACTGAATCAGCTCGGGGAACAGGGATGCATCAACGCCCGCCGCCTCCAGCAGCTCCGACGACCAGTCGCGCCGCGCCAGATCGAGCATCATCATGGTGGACGCGCTGGTCACGTCCAGCGTCATCTCGCCGGTCAGGCGTAGCGCCAGCAGGCCGGGCATCATCAGCCACCTCGCCGCCCGGTCGAGCGCCTCCGGCGCGTTCTGCCGCAACCAGCGGATCTTGAACAGCGTGTTGAAGGCTATCACCTGGTAGCCGGTGATGCCGAACAGGCGCCGGGGACCGAGCTCCCGCCCCAGTTGGCGGGTGACGGCGCGCGTCCGGGGGCACTGCCAGGCGATGGGTGGATAGGTCAGCTCCCCGTCGGCGCTCACTGGCGCTCCGTCGGCGCCCCAGGTGGTGGCCGTGACGGCGCGGACGTTCTCCGCCCCAGCCTGCTCGACAACCTCCCGGCAGCAGGCGGTCACCGCCTCCCACAGCGCCTCCAGGTCCCAGACCAGCCAGCCCTCCCCGCCGCCCTCCTGGGGGACGGGCGAGTTCGGCTGCTCGGCGCTTGCCAGCACGTTGCCGGCCGTATCAACCGCGCTGACGGCGATATTGGTCGAGCCGCAGTCGGCCACCAGGACGCACTCGGTCACGTAGGCCTCCCGGCGCAAGGTCAGCTTCGGCTGGTAGGCGCGGCGTCCCGCCGCGCCTTGCCCGGCGGCAGACGCCGGACCCACCGATTGCCCGGCTGCCAGGGATAAGCAAGAGGGCCATTATAGGCGGGGAGAGCCTCGTTTCAACGCGCCGGGGCAACCCAAGGTGAGCACCAGACCATCGAGGACGACAGGGAGTTGACCACAACGACACGACGAGCACGACGGACGGCAGGATAGGAC
This sequence comes from uncultured candidatus Brocadiaceae bacterium, assembly GCA_964346565.1. Lineage (GTDB taxonomy): Bacteria > Planctomycetota > Brocadiia > SM23-32 > SM23-32 > JAWOCH01. Next base: position 5,781 of record CAYFVS010000382.1, read on the forward strand.
AGACAGGACGACAGTGACCAATGCTGAAGCATACCGATCCGCCGCCGTGAGCCGCGAGCGACCGAACCGAAGACACGTATGTCTGTCACGCCATGCCGACGGGCAATCTCACGGATCCTGCGGCGCGTCTCATCTGGCCACCCCAAATGCGGCATCTGTCGTTCCTTTCCACAGCGGGACGCTGCCTGTCACTTGCGCTGCCACGTGGGGCCTTCGGGGCCGTCCTGGACCTCGATGCCCAGCTCGTCCAGGCGCGTCCGGATGGAGTCTGCCAGGTCGAACTCCTGCTTCTCGCGCAGTTCCTCCCGAACGCCTAGCAGCGCGTCCACCAGCTCCCGCTCGGCTCCGGCCCCCTCGCGCCGCCCGGTCTCCGGCGTCACGATGCCCAGCACGTCGCCGCCTAGTTCGCGGTAGAGCCCTCCCAACGCCGACAGGTCGGCTCGGGACGGCTCACCGGCGTCGAGCAGGGCGTTCACTTCCCGCGTGAAGATGCTCAACACGCCCAGCGAGCCGGCGGTGTTGAAGTCGTTGTTCATCTCGCCGAGGAACTCCTCGCGCGTCTCCTTCACCAGCGAGGCCACCTGGTCGGACGGCTCGCCGGCTTCATCACCGGCGGCCTTCAGCGCGCGGCGGACGCGCCCGACGGCATTCTCGATGCGCCGCAGGCCCTTCTCGGCGGCCTCCAGGGCCTGTGCGGAGAAGTCCAGCGGGCTGCGGTAGTGGCTCGTCAGGATGAAGTAGCGCACGACCAGCGGGCGCACGGCCTTCTCCACTGGCGGCTCTCCGGCGAAGGCGTCCTTCAGCGTGATGAAGTTGCCCAGGCTCTTGCCCATCTTCTGGCCGTCCACCGTCACCATGTTATTGTGCAGCCAGTAGCGACAGAACTGCTCCCCGCGCGCGGTCTCCGCCTGGGCGACCTCGTCCTCGTGGTGCGGGAAGATGTTCTCGATGCCCCCGCCGTGGACGTCGAACGGCTGGCCCAGGTACTTCGTTGACATCACGGAGCATTCGAGGTGCCAGCCCGGATAGCCCTCGCCCCAGGGGCTGGGCCAGCGCATGATGTGGCCCTCCTCGGCGCGCTTCCAAAGGGCGAAGTCGGCCGGATGGCGTTTCTCGCCGCGCGCCTCGACGCGCGCGCCCTCCATCATCTCGTCCAGGCTGCGCCCGCTGAGCTTGCCGTAGCCTTCGAAACTCCCCACGTCGAAGTAGACGTTCCCCTCCACCTCGTAGGCGTGACCGCCGTCGAGCAGCGCCTCGACCATCTGGACCTGCTCGGTGATGTGGCCGCTGGCTCGGGGACAGATGTCAGGCCGCAGCACGTTGAGAGCGTCCATGTCCTCGAAGTAGCTGCGGGTGTACATCTCCGCCACTTCCATCGGCTCGATGCCCATCTGGCGGGCCTTCATGCCCACCTTGTCCTCGCCCTGGTCGGCGTCGTCGGTCAGGTGGCCCACGTCGGTGATGTTCTGCACGTAGCGCACCGTGTAGCCGAGGTAGCGCAGGTAGCGCACGATTGCGTCGAAGCTGACGTAGCTCTTGGCGTGGCCGACGTGGCTGTGACCGTAAACGGTGGGGCCGCAGACGTAGATGCCCACGAAGCCCTCCCGCAGGGGCTCGAAGGGTTGAAGCTCGCGTCCCAGGCTGTTGTAGACCTTCAGGTTGGAGCGGGCCTCGGCCTTGACGGCGTCGCTGTCGTTGCTCATGGGTGGTCCTCGGGAATCGTATCCGGCTCAGCGCGAGCTCGGGCGCCACAGGTAGGTGGGCAACCCGCGGAGCTGCGGGGGCAGGCCGTCGTCCAGGCGCACGGTGATGTCCGGGGCCTCCTCTTGCCCGAACAGCACGTCCCGCAGCGTCGGCGCGAGGCGGTAGAGCACCACGTGCGCCTTGTCCAGCCCGGCCATGTCCTTGGCCCTGGCGACGGCATCCTCGCGGTAGCCGATGCTGTCCACCAGGCCCTCGTCAAGGGCCGTCTCACCGGTGAATATCCTGCCGTCGGCCAGCCGGCGCACGGCCTTGGCGTCCATGCGCCGACCTTCGGCCACGATAGAGACGAAATGCTCGTGCATCTGCTGGACGATGTCGTTCAACAGGGCCAGCTCGCGCTCCCACTGCTCCTCCGACTGCTGGACAAGCGGCGAGCCCATGTCCTTCAGAGGGCCGCTCTTGACCGTGCGGTTGCGCACGCCGACCTTGGTCATGAGCTGCCCGGCGTCGAACAGCGGCATGAGCACGCCGATGCTGCCGGTGACCGTAGTGGGATGGGCCGTGATGTGATCGGCGGCGCAAGCGACGTAGAAGGCGCCGGACGCGGCCACGCTCTCCATCAGTGCAACAACCGGCTCGCCGGTCTCGTCCCGGTAGCGCTGGACGGCGCGGTGCATCACGTCACAGGTGGTGATGCCGCCGCCGCCGCTGTCGAGCGACAGGATGATGCCCCGGACCTTGTCGTCATCCGCGGCGCGCTCGAGCATCGCCTTCAGCAACGTCAGAGGATCCTCGGAGAGCCGCCCGGCCGGAGCCAGCACGCCGCGCACGGGCACGATGGCGACCTTCTCGATGCCGGGCGTGCCGCTGACGGTGAACTCCTGCAGCTGCACGCCGCCCGCCGCTGCACCGCCGGCCGATGCGCTGATGACAGCCGCGGCGAACAACATCACAAACAGCGCCCCTCCCAGAAGCACCAGCAGCGCGAATCCCCCAACCACCCCCAGCAGGCAGCCCAGCCAGAGGGAACGGCCCGACTTCTCCTTGCCCCCGCCCGACGGCGGCGTGCCCGGGCGGCCCTGCTCTGGGGAACCAAACGCGTCCGTCCGCTCCTGTGACGGCTCGCCGAACGACATAGTTTCACCCCCGGATGGTGGTCAACAGGATGTATGCATTCTCCAGTACCGTTCGGGGGTCGTCAAGCGGCCGGAGGCCGCAGCTCCAGCTCGGCCACCAGTAGGGCCTCCGCCTCGACCCCGAAGGGACCCTCCACGGCGACCTCGCCGCTTGTATCCACGGCCAGCGAGTTGCCGATGCACTTGCGGCCCTTCCACGGCCCTCCGCGCAGCCATCCGACGCCGCTGACGCCGACGACGGGCATGGCGAACTGCTGCGCCAGCTCCCGGTACGCGTCGCGCCACATCTGGCCGTAGGGGCCGTCGTCGTCCGCCTCCACGGCCCACGCGCACGGTGACAGGATGGCCCGCGCTCCCATCATGCCCACCGACCTGCCCAGCGCGAGGGCGTTCGGTGCGTTGTCCGCGCAGATGGTCAGGCCAAGGCGCCCGAACGGGGTCTCGGCCACCGCCAGCCGGTCGCCCGCCGTGTAGTACGGCTTCGCGATGTCCAGCAGGTTCACTTTCCGATGCTTCAGCACGAGGCCCCCGTCCGGGGAGATGAGCAGGCCGGCGTTGAAGATCCGCGCCCCATCGCGCTCGGTCAGTCCCGCCACCACCCACACGCCATGCCGCGCGGCCGCTGCCGCCAGCCTGTCGGCCCGGGGCCCGGGCACCGGCTCGGCCAGGCGCGCCAACTGCGGGTGCGTCCAGCCCACGTCCAGGCACTCCGGCAGAAGGACCAGGTCGCACTCCCGCTGCGCTCCTTCCGCGATGACCTCCGTCGCCCGGCGAAGGTTGCCCTCCGCGTCGCCCCACTCGATGGCCATCTGGCCCATCAGCACGCGCATCACGTCCGGCTCACTCATCCGCTGCCCTCCTCCCCGGCACAGCTTCGCGCGACGGCCAGTCATATTAGGTGAGCAAGGCACGCAGAGCAAGCAAGTGGGAGCTTCGCCCTTCCGGAGGAGGCCCTTTGACAGCAGTCGCCGGCAGCGATACCCTCAGGCCCCCATTGCCCACCACATGGAGGAACCGACCGTGAGCGAAGAGGACCAACTCGATCCTGGACACAGCGAGATTCGCGCAGCCTTGCGCGTGTTCGGACCGCTGTTGCCTATGATCGGCGGCGGTTTCCTGATCGCAGCATTGGTTGACTTCTTCCGCGCCTTCGGCGGGAGCGGGCCCCCACGGTTGTTCTGGTGCGCCTTCGTCGGCATGCCTATGCTGGGAGTCGGCGTCGCGTTGACCAAGCTCGGCTTCACGGGGGCCGTGGCCCGCTACGTGGCGGGTGAGATCGCGCCCGTGGGCAAGGATACCCTCAACTACGTGGCCGAGGAGACAGAGGAAGGGCTCGAGGCCCTGGCGGGGGCTGTCGGTCGGGGCCTGCGCGGGCAGACACGGGGCGCCGGCACAACCCCCGGCGTGCGCTGCCACAAGTGCAACGCGGTGAACGACGCCGAGGCCGGCTTCTGCAGCGAGCGCGGCGAGCTGAATGACCCCGACGCCAGGTTCTGTGATCACTGCGGCTACCAGTTTGGAGTCTGAGATGCCGCGCGAGCCACACATAGTCATCTTCAACCCCGACCAGTGGCGCGGCGACGTGCTCGGTCACGTGGGCAACCCCGCCGCCGTGACGCCCAACCTGGACCGCATCGCCGAGGAGGATGGGGTGTCCTTCCGGTGGGCCTTCACGCAGAACCCCGTGTGCACGCCGAGCCGCTGCTCGTTCATGACGGGCTGGTACGCGCACGTGCGCGGGCACCGCACTATGTTCCACATGCTGCACCCCGAGCGCGGGGAGCCGGTGCTGCTCAAGATCCTGAAGGACAACGGCTACTTCGTCTGGTGGGGCGGCAAGAACGACCTGGTGCCCGGCCAGAACGGCTACGAGGATTACTGCCATGTCAAGCACCGCCCGCCCAAGGCCACCCGACCGCTGTGGCAGATTGACCGCCAGGGGGAGTGGCGCGGATCGCCGGAGGAGGACCGCTTCTGGTCCTTCTACGTGGGTCGGCTGGAGACCGGAGGCGAGGCGCATTACCCGGACGTGGACTGGGCCCACGTGCTCGGAGCGGCGGAGTTCATTCGCAACCACGACGCGGACCGCCCCCTGTGCCTCTACCTGCCGCTGGTCTATCCCCACCCGCCGTACGCGGTGGAGGAGCCCTGGTACTCGATGATTGACCGGCGGAAGCTGCCGCCCCGGGCGCCCGCACCGGAAGGCTGGCATGGCAAGCCCAGTATCAACCGCGGCATCTGGCAGAACCAGGGCCTCCAGGGCCTGTCGGAGGAGTTCTGGACCGACCTGCGGGCCACCTACTACGGCATGTGCGCGCGGACCGACCACCAGTTCGGCCTGGTCGTCGAAGCGCTGAAAGACGCCGGTATCTACGACGACACGGCCATCTTCGCGTTTGCGGACCACGGCGACTTCACCGGCGATTACGGCCTGGTGGAGAAGACGCAGAACACCTTCGAGGACTGTCTGACCCGCGTGCCGTTACTGGTCAAGCCGCCCGCCTGGCAGGAAGCCGAGCCGCGCGTGAGCGAAGCCCTGGTCGAGTTGATTGACATGCCGGCCACCGTCTACGACCTGACGGGCATCGAACCGGGCTACGACCACTTCGGGCGGTCGCTGATGCCCCTTGTGCGCGGGGAGACGGAGGAGCACAGGGACGCCGTCTTCTGCGAGGGTGGCCGCCGCCACGGCGAGACCCAGTGCATGGAGGTGGAGAGCAACCAGGACCCCGAAGGGCTTTACTACCCGCGCCTATCGCTCCAGCGCAAGGAGGGCCCCGAGCACACCAAGGCCGTCATGTGCCGCACCCGCACCCACAAGTACGTCCGACGCCTCTACGAGCAGGACGAGCTGTATGACCTGCGCACCGACCCGCAGGAGCTGCACAACGTCGAGGACGATCCGGCCTACGCCGAGGCGCTGGCGGCGCTGAAGGAGCGGCTTCTGACGCACTACCTCGAGACCAGCGACGTCGTGCCTTGCGAAACCGACCGCCGTGGGTAGGAAAGCGGCAGAACCACCCGACGAAGGATGAGGCGATGGCAGGCGCAAGCAGGCCGCCGAACGTGCTGTTCTTCTTCACCGATCAGCAGCGCTGGGACACCCTCGGCGCCTACGGCCAGCCGCTCGACGTGACGCCGAACCTGGACCGCCTGGCGGCGCAGGGCGTCCGCTTCGAGAACGCCTTCACCTGCCAGCCGGTCTGCGGGCCGGCGCGCTCCTGCCTCCAGACCGGCAAGTTCGCCACCGAGACCGGCTGCTACCGCAACGATGTCGCCTTGCCCCAGGATCACAAGACCGTCGCCCACTGGCTGAGCGAGGCCGGCTACGAGGTGGGCTACATCGGCAAGTGGCACCTGGCCTCAACCGGCGATCAGGCGAACTACCGCACCCGCCCGGTGCCCCTCGAGCGGCGCGGCGGCTACAAGGACTACTGGCTCGCCGCCGACGTGCTCGAGTTCACCAGCCACGGCTACGACGGCCACATGTTCAACGAGGACAACGAGAAGGTCGAGTTCGAGGGCTATCGCGTGGACTGCCAGACGGACTTCGCGCTGGACTACCTGCGCACGCGCGACCTGGAGCGGCCCTTCTTCCTGTTCCTCTCCTACCTGGAACCCCATCACCAGAACGATCACAACCGCTACGAGGGGCCGGAGGGCTCGAAGGAACGCTTTGGGGACTTCGTCGTCCCCGGCGACCTGGCCGACACCGAGGGCGACTGGCGGGAGAGCTACCCCGACTACCTCGGCTGTATCAACAGCCTGGACCGGAACCTGGGGCGCATCCTGGACCAGCTCGAGCGGATGGGCATCGCCGAGGAGACGCTCAT
>CAYFVS010000383.1:0-5383 GCA_964346565.1 uncultured candidatus Brocadiaceae bacterium
TCCTGGTCGAGCCGGCCGAGGCCTGAGATGCGCCTTCTGAGGTCGACCCTTTCCCCTTTCGACCGAGCTTAGCATGTTCAGCCGAGTGCTCATTGCCAACCGGGGTGAGATCGCCCTGCGCGTGCTGCGCGCCTGCCGCGAGCTGGGCGTGGAGACCGTGGTGGTCTTCAGCCGGGCAGACGCCGGCAGCCGCTACCTGGAACTGGCCGACGAGAGCGTCTGCATCGGCGACTCACCACCCGCCGAGAGCTACCTGAACATCCCCCGCATCATCAGCGCCGCCGAGATCACCAACGTGGACGCCATACACCCCGGATACGGCTTCCTGGCCGAGGAGGACAACTTCGCCGAGATCTGCGAGGAGTCCAACATCGTCTTCATCGGACCACGCTCCGACGTGATGCGCAAGATGGGCAACAAGGTCCAGGCCCGCAGGATAGCCCGGGACGCGAAGGTGCCCATCATCCCCGGCAGCGAAGGCCCCCTGGACGACGACGAGCACGGGCTGGAGCTGGCCCACCAGATAGGCTACCCCGTCATGGTGAAGGCCGCCGCCGGGGGTGGCGGGCGCGGCATGCGCATCGCCCACAACGACATCAGCCTGAAGAACATGCTCGCCCTGGCCCGCAGCGAGGCCGACGCCGCCTTCAAGAACCCGGCCGTCTACATCGAGAAGGTCCTCGAGCACGCCCGCCACATCGAGGTCCAGATCATGGCCGATCAGCACGGCAACGTGCTGCACCTGGGCGAGCGGGACTGCTCCATCCAGCGCCGGTTCCAGAAGCTGATCGAGGAGACGCCCAGCCCCGGCATAGACGATGACCTGCGGGACAAGATGACCCGCGCCGCGGTGAAGATCGCCCGCGCCGTCGGCTATTCCAACGCCGGCACCATCGAGTTCCTGGTGGAGCGGGACGGCGAGTTCTACTTCATTGAGATGAACGCCCGCCTCCAGGTCGAGCACCCCATCACCGAGCAGGTCACCGGGGTTGACCTGGTCAAGGAACAACTGCGCGTGGCCGCCGGCGAGAAGCTCACACTGCAGCAGAAGCGCATCGAGTCGGACGGCTGCTCTATCGAGTGCCGCATCAACGCCGAGAACCCGTCCGACGAGTTCCGCACCTCCCCCGGCACCATCACCGAGTTCATCCCGGCCGGCGGCCCCGGGGTCCGCGTGGACACCCACGCCTACAGCGGTTACGAGGTCAAGCCATTCTACGACTCGATGGTGGCCAAGCTGATAGTCCACCAGCCGGACCGCCAGCAGGCCCTGGCCTGCCTGCGACGGGCGCTGCACGAGTTCACCATCGAGGGCATCCACACCACCATCCCGTTCTACCGCGACCTGATCCAGCACGGCGGTTACGTGAGCGGGGATTTCGACGTGCACTTCGTGGCCGAGTTCCTGGAAGGCGGCGCCTGACCAGTCGGCCGTGAACATCGTCCCCCGCACCCGCGTCTAACTTCCCGTGGCAGCGGCTCATCCGCCCGCAAACCTCCATAGAAAGGGGCCGCCCCATGAGACGCCTCAGCAGAAAGACCCTGTGCGTCCTCGCCGTGGTTCTTGTCCTTACATCGTCCGTTGACCGGCCAGTCGGCGCGCAGGAGCCCCGCGCCGTCGAGCCGCGGATCCGGCGTGTGGCGCTGTTCAAGAACGGGCTTGGATACTTCGTCGCCCACGTGCCGCTTCCCGCTGACGGCGGTCGGGAGGTGGCCATCGGCCCCCTCACCCCGCCGGCTCGCGGGACGTTCTGGGTGAGCCATCCGCGGCACGTGAAGCTGCGCGACCTGGTGGCGCGCCGGGCCGAGGTGCTCGAAGACGCCCCGGCGATCAGTGTGATCGAACTGCTGCGGGCCAACACCGGTAGGAGCGTGCGCCTGTACTTCTCCGCTGGCGGAGAGGAGTGCGTGGAGGGCAGACTGCTCTACATGGCCGAGCCGCGGGAGGGGCCCGACCCCGACCCCTATTCCTCCGCTCCCGTGCGGGCGATGCGCCCCGCGGTGCGCCCTCCCGAGCAGGGGCGGCTCATCGTCCTGGAAACCGAACAGGGCACGCTGGCGGCGGACCCCTACATGGTGCTGCGGGTCGAGTTCCCCGACGGCGACGCCTCGATGGAGGTGGGCCTTCGGCGCGACGCAGTTCGGCTGGTGGGGCGCCTGGAGGAGCCGGCTCCCGGTCAGGCGCTCACAGTCAGCTACCTGGCCAAGGGCATCACGTGGGCGCCCAGCTACATGGTGGACGTCACCGCGGAGGGCACGGCGCGCATCGCGGCCAAGGCCGTGATCGTGAACGAGGCGCTGGACCTGGACGCCGTCGAGGTAGCGCTGGTGACGGGGTTCCCCCACCTTATGTTCGGCGACGTGCTGAGCCCCCTGTCGCTGAAGCAGAGCCTGGCGGAGTTCCTGCTGGCGCTGCGGGAGGGGGAGTCCGTGCAGGAACGGCTGGCCTCGGTCGTGACACAGAACGTAGCCTACTACCGAGAGGCGCTCGAGCGCGCCCTGCCGGAGTACTCGGCGGCCGCCGCCGGCGAAGCCGCCGAGGACCTGTTCCTCTACCCCGTCGGGGACGTGCGGCTGAAGCGCGGCCAGGTGGGCTACTACCCGCTGTTCACCGAGTCGGTTCCCTGCGAGCACATCTTCAAGTGGCACGTGCCCGACTATGCAGACGAGGACAACCGCCGCACCGGCGGCCCGCAGGACGAAGACGCCCAGGTCGTCTGGCACGCCCTGCGCCTGCAGAACGCGACCACCGTCCCCTGGACGACCGCGCCCGCCCAGACCGTGCGGGGGGATCAGATACTCGGCCAGGACGTGCTGGGCTACACGCCCCCCGGCGGCGAGGCCACCCTGCGCATCACGCAGGCGGTGGCCGTGAAAGCCGAGCAGACCGAGCGCGAGACAGAGCGAGAGCGCAACGCGGCCCAGTATCACGGCTACAGCTACGACCGCGTCACAGTGCAGGGCCGCCTGGCGGTGCACAACTTCAGAGACCGGGCCGTCAAGCTGCAGATCACCAAGGCGCTTTCCGGGGAGGTCGTCTCAGCCGAACCCGATGCCGAGATCGAAACCACGGCTCGCCGGCTGCGCCGGATGAACCCGTCCCAGGTGCTGACCTGGACGCTGGAGCTGGCGCCCGGGCAGAAGCGGGAGATCACCTATACCTACCGCTTGCTCGTGCGCCGCTGACTGGCGGCCACTCTGGCTTTCCTGCAGCAGACATAGGGAACAGGGATACACAGGATAAACAGGATTCAGAGGTGAGAATGGAGCCGACAGAAGAGGAAGACTCGGGCCTGCGTCACGCCGGTATCACCGGCAAGGTGCTGGAGGCGGCTTTCGACGTGCTAAACGAACTGGGCTCAGGATTCGTCGAGTCTGTTTACGAAGGCGCGATGCTGGTGGCTCTTGCCGAAAGGGAGATGCACGTCCAATCGCAGGCGCCGGTGTCCGTCTATTTCCGCGGTCGCGAGGTGGGCCAGTTCGTGGCCGATCTCCTGGTCGAGGATGTAGTTCTCGTCGAGTTGAAGGCCGTCAAGGCGCTGGCTCCGGAGCACCAGGCCCAGGTAATCAACTACCTCAAAGCTACAGGCCTGGAGGTCGCTCTCCTGCTCAACTTCGGCAAACCGAAGCTCGAGTACAAGCGCCTGCACGGCTGAGTGATTCGTTCTCGGACTTGGCTTCTGTTATCCTGTCTATCCTGTCCATCCCTGTTTCGGCCGTTTGCTGTCGGAGTGGATTGTGCCCGAGCGCGTTCTGCCGCCGGCGCTGCCCGACGAGTTGCCAACCGACCGCACGGTCGGCATCACAACGACCGTGCCGGTGGAGGTCATCTTCGCCGCAGGGCTGACGCCGGTGGACCTGAACAACCTGTTCATCACTTCGCCCGACCCACTGGCGCTGGCGGCCAAGGCCGAGCGGCACGGGTTCCCCCGGACCTGCTGCTGCTGGACGAAGGGAATCTACGGCGCTGTCAGGACCTACGGCATCCGGCGCGTGCTGGGGGTCAGCCGCGGCGACTGCAGCAATGCAGAAGCGCTGTTGGAAGTGCTTCAGCATGAAGGTGTTACGACGCTCCGCTTCGACTACCCCACCCGGCCGGACGCCCGGGCCGTGGAGGTGGCCGTCGAGGTGCTGGCCGCGGAACTCGGCACGGACGCGGCGGCGGCCGAGCGATGGCGCGGGCGGCTGCGCCCCGCCCGTGAAGCGTCAGCGGAAGTGGACCGGCTCGCCTGGCAGCAATCCCGCGTCCACGGACTGGAGAACCACCTCTGGCTGGTCAGCACCAGCGACTTCTGCACTGACCCCGAGGGCTACCTGGCGGCCGCCGAGGCGTTCATCCGGGCTGCCCGAGGTCGGGATCCCGTCCCCCACGAGCTGCGGCTGGGAATCTGCGGAATCCCGCCCATCGTGCCGGAGCTGTTCGACTTCCTGGAGTCGCTCGGCGCCCTCGTCGTCTACAACGAGACGCCGCGGCAGTTTGCCATGCCCGGCGACGCGCCGACGCTGGCCGAGCAGTACGCCCGCTACACGTATCCCTACGGCGTGTTCGGCCGCATCGAGGACATCCGTGCCGAATGCCGGCGACGGCGCCTGGACGGGCTGATCCACTACGTGCAGAGCTTCTGCCACCGCCGCATCGAGGACCGCATTCTGCGCGACGAACTGGAGGCGCCGATGCTGACCCTGGAGGCAGACCAGCCGGAACCGCTCGCCGGACAACTGCGCACCCGGCTGGAGGCGTTCGTGCAGATGCTCTGCGCGCGGAAGGCCGCCGGCTCGGGCGGATGAGGCCCGGCGCCCTGGTCAGAGCGGAAGCAGGCCGCTGGCGCTGTGCCGTCCGGCTCCCCTCAGCAGTCGCCCGTGCGCGCAGACGCGCCGATGGGTCTCGACGGCCAGTTCGGGGGTGTTGTTGTCGGCGGACAGGTGCGCCAGGCAGGCCCATTTGAGGTGCTCACCCGCGCACTCGCCCAGCAGCTCCGCCGCCTCGACGTTCGACAGGTGCCCGCCTGGCCCCTTGATGCGCTCCTTGAGGAACCGCGGATACCGCCCCCGCTCGAGCATGTCCGGGTCGTAGTTGCTCTCCAACACCACGGCGTCCAGGGACGAGACCACCTGGGGCAGGCCCGCGAACACGTGCCCCAGGTCCGTCAGAATGCCCACGCGCCGGCCGGCGCACTCGACCACGAACGCCACACAGCCCGCCCCGTCGTGCGGCGTGGGGAAGGTTTCCACGCTCAGCCCGCCGAACCGCAGCCGCTCGCCGGGACGGAAGCACTCGATGCTCTCCACCTCTCCGACCCTCTGCGCGGCGCTGCGATAGGCATCCTCCGTCATGTAGAGGGGCAGCCCGTGCAGCCGGTGCAGGGGACCGGCGCATAGGGTG
>CAYFVS010000384.1:0-9082 GCA_964346565.1 uncultured candidatus Brocadiaceae bacterium
GGCAACCGGGACGGCAAGAAGGCATGGTTCGCCACCATTGATGACTCGTGGAAGAACCCGAGCCTGTTTGCCGAGGGCGAACTGCTGGCGGGCGGGCCCGACACGACGCCGCCGGCGGCGCCCACCGGCCTGACGGCCACCGCGGCAAGCGACACCCAGATAGACCTGGACTGGGCCGACAACACCGAGCCCGACCTGGACAGCTACAACGTCTATCGGGACACCGTCCAGATCGCCACGGGCGTTGCCAGCAGCAGCTACAGCGACACAGGGCTTTCGCCCGAGACGCAGTACTGCTACACGGTGACGGCGGTGGACACGTCGGCCAACGAATCGGCGGAGTCCGGCCAGGACTGCGCGACCACGCAGTCCGCCGGCGGCCAGTCGCCCTACGGCGGCACGGCGTGGGGCATCCCCGGCACCATCGAGGCCGAGGACTACGATGTCGGAGGCGAGGGCGTGGCCTACCATGACACCTCCTCCGGCAACGGCGGCGGGCAGTACCGCAGCGACGACGTGGACATCGAGGTCTGCCAGGACACCGGCGGCGGCTACAACATCACCGGCGTGGTCAAGGACGAGTGGCTGGAGTACACCGTGGACGTGGCCTCGACGGGCACTTACGACATCGAGGTCCGGGTGGCCACCCAGGACTCCGGTCGCAAGCTCCGCATCGAGTTCGACGGCGTGGACAAGACCGGCAACATCATGTACGGCCCCACGGGCGGTATGCAGACCTGGGACACGATCACCAAGACGGGCGTGTCCCTGGACGCCGGTCAGCACGTGATGCGCCTCCATCTGGTCGAGTGGACGCAGAACATCAACTGGATCCGCATCACGCAGCAGTGAAGCGGCAGGTGGCGGTGCTGTCAGGCATGCCGTCCTCTGGTCGCCGAACGACCGAGGGGAAGGAACGCAGCGGGCAGTACCAGTCCGAGAAGGCTTTGCTTCAGCAGCAGGAGGGATCATGGTGAAGTTCAGAGGGTTTGCGGTGCTGGCTGCCGTGGGCGCCATACTGGCGCTCGCCGGCGTGGCTTCCGCCGTGGACATCACGGTGGACGATGGCGTGACGTATCAGACGATGGACGGGTTCGGCACCTGCCTTCCCGGCTGGGCTTCTTCCGTGTGGCGGACGACTCCGCCGCAGGTGGACTACTGGCAGGACATGGGTGCCTCCATCCTGCGAATCAGCATGACGCCGAACGCCCTGAATGAGGACACGTGCAACGAAACCATCACGTACCTGGGGCCCGACATTGATGAGAACATCGCCCTTTTCAACTTCGACGTGAACTCCAAGAGCGCCCCCATAACCTTCGGGCCCATCGCCGAGGCCGCCAACACGATGGCGCTGGACGAATGGCGGATCTTCGGTTCTGTCTGGTCACCCCCGCATTACATGAAGGAAGGCGCAAACTGCAACAGCCAGGAAACCAAGGGCGGCAGTCTGATCATGACTTCCGAGAACTTGACCCAGCTCGGCCGCTACATGGCCGCCTACGTCAAGGGCTGGTCGGCCTACTGGAACGCACCGCTGGACATCATCACAGTCCAGAACGAGCCGGGCATCGGCACGAAGCGCTACTCAAGCTGCCAGTATGACCCGGCGGATCTGCCCCTGGCCAACTCAGCCGTTCGCAGCGAGTTCGAAGCCAACAACATCGAGTGCGACATCATCACCGTTGACGGACCGTGGTATCTGTCGTGTTGGGACCATTACGCCGACTACCTGGCCTACGCCGACGCCCAGCGCGCTCACGGCCTGGCAGACATAGACGGCTGGGCCGTTCACATGAACAACTGGGACGGAATGCGCGGGCTGTGGGACCGGATCTGGAACGGCGGCTGCGACCCAGTGCACGGTACGCCCTGCGGGACGGGCCACAAGGACGACGGACTTCGTTACATGTGGCACACAGAGGAATCGGGTGAGAACTGCAACTGGGCCGGCGCCATGCAAGTCGCCGACAACGTCCACAGCGCCCTCTACCACGGCCACTGCAACGCGTTCGTCTACTGGCTGATGAGCCTGGGCGACAGGTGCAGGACCGAGGATCTCACGTCCGTCACCAGCAGCGAAGGCCTCGACACGACCGAGGCCAAGTACTGCGCGTTCAAGCATTACTGCCGCTACATCCGCCCCGGCGCCGTGCGGATAGACGTTACGCCCGGCGAACACGACAGCGGCGGCACCGGCAGCGGCCTCTGCACCACCGCCTACAAGCACGGCCAGCAGGGTACGCTGACGCTCGTCCTGACAAACCTCAATGCCACCGCTTATACGGCCAACATCACGCTGAACACGTCGCTGAGCATCAGCTCGTTCGACGCCTGGCGCAGTTCAGAGGCCGGCGAGAGGTTCGCGTCCGTCGGGCCCTACTCCGTCAGCGGAGACGTGGTCACGGTGGAAGTGCCCGCCAGCAGCGTCACCACCCTCTACGGGGTGGCCAGCGGCGGCGGGGACACAACGCCACCGGCGGCGCCGACGAACCTCACCGCTGCCGCTGTCGGCCCCGGCCAGGTTGACCTGGACTGGCACGACAACACCGAGCCCGATCTGGACAGCTACAACGTCTACCGCGACGGTGCCCGGATCGCTACGGACGTCACCTCCAGCCAGTACAGCGACACGGGCCTTTCGCCCTCGACGCAGTACTGCTACACGGTGACGGCCGTGGACACATCGAACAATGAGTCCGCAGAATCCAACCAGGCATGTGACACAACGCAGGAGGCCGACACGACGCCTCCCGCGGCGCCGACCAATCTGACGGCCAGCGCTGTCAGCCCCAGCCAGATAGACCTGGACTGGGATGACAACAGCGAAGGTGATCTGGACAGCTACAACGTTTACCGCGGCGGCGCCCAGATCGCCACGGATGTCACGTCCAGCAGCTACAGCGACACGGGCCTCAGCCCCGCGACGCAGTACTGCTACACGGTGACGGCCGTTGACACCAGCGCCAACGAAAGCGCCGAGTCCGACCAGGCCTGTGCCACCACGCAGGAAGGCGGCAGCACGATGCACGTGGACAGCATCGTGACCGGCGTGCTGCACGGCAGGTACCCGGGCTACTGGGCGAAGGTCACCATAGTTGACGGCAACGGCGATCTCGTCGGCGGCGCCACGGTGACGGGCACGTTCGACGGCTGGGATGACGACACCCAGAGCAACGTGACCGAGACCGTCTCCGGCGTCACCGGCAGCGACGGCCTTGTCGAGCTTGACTCTGTCATTGACAGCGGCCAGTTCTGCGTGGACGACGTCACCCACTCTACGCTGACCTATGATTCCAGCGCGAACGAGGTGACCTGCGTCAGCTTCTGACGGCGTCAGTAAGACAGAACATAGAGCCCTTCGGAGCTTCTTCGCGAAGCGCCCCCGGTCTCGCGGCAGCGGGACCGGGGGCCGCCTGCCCGTACGGACGGCGCTGCCCGAGATGCTGCGTGGGAGGGGGCGCAGGCAGCGAGGCGAGCAGCCGGCTCAGTTCTCGACCAGATGGAAGCCGGCCCGCCCATGCAGATGCGCGGCGTTGGCGAGATGACCCATCGGTGTGGCGTTCTCATATGTGACTTCGGCGTTTCGTGCCATAGCCGGAACCGACTCACGGGAGTAGCGCACGGCGGGTAAGCGCTACGTACGAGGCGGCTCTCAAGCGAAAGGAACCAGTTGAAGCAGCGGCCGGACAAGAGGGACGGGCAGGTTTGCGCCATCCAGGACTCCCACCGAACCGAGGGAGAGGCACAGATGAAGATGAAGCGATCGCTTCTGCTGGCCGTCTGGGCGTTAGCTGTTCTCAGCCTCTGCGGGGCTGCCGGCCTCGCGGAAGCTTCAGTGGACGTAGCTGTTGACGGCAACCAGACCCACCAGGAGATACACGGTTTCGGGACGTGTCTGGCCCACTGGCTCTCGGAGCCGTACAACTGGCAGTCATTCCGGGAGATGTACGCTCAGGACCTGGGCTGTTCCATCCTGCGGATCAACCTCGAGCCGCGCGCGTTGATCAAAGACCACATGAAGCAGACGACCACGTTCAGCGCGGACATCAACGAGAACATCTCGAAGATGGATTTCACCGTCTTCCACGTGGGCGACCCGTTCGGGCAGTTCGCCCAGGCCATTGACCAGTTGAAGCTGGATGAGCTGAGTGTGATCGGCTCCTTCTGGACACCGCCCCACTTCATGAAGACCGACAGCCGAAGCCCGGACACCACCTACGACAAGACGAAGAGCCCGTGGGAATCGTGCGGCGGGCATCTGATCGCCACAGAGGACAACTACGTGCAGTTCGCCCGTTACACGGCAGCCTGGATCAAGGGCTGGGAGCTGGAGTGGGGGGTTCCGCTCGATGTGGTGAGCGTCCAGAACGAGCCTTACTTCTACACTGACTACAGCTCTTGCGTTTACTACTCGAGCTACGGTCCGACTGAGGGCGGTCCCGCCGTGGACGAGTTCACGGGCCCCATCAAAGCTATCCAGGCCGAGCTGGACGCTAACTCGCTGCCGACCAAGCTCCAGGCGCCTGAACACCTCCTCTACGAGAACAACTGGAAGGACGGGCTCGACTACCAGTTCGGTTACGTCCAGGACATCCGGAACGACCCCACCGCCGCTTCTGCCATTGACGGCTGGGCGATTCACTCCTACGAGCCGGCGGCGACGGTCCGCGAGGCCAGGCAACGCGTCCAGTGGGACAGGTACTACAACGGCGTTGACGAGTGGGCCGGCATCAGTACGGACGGCTACAGCTGCAACTACCAGACCGAGGGTGGTGTACACGAGAACGCCTGGACTGCCACCACGGACGAACGGGGCGAAGAAGGCGCCCTGGCAATAGGCACCGAGATCCACGAGGCCCTGGTGATCGGCAATCAGAACGCCTGGCTCTACTGGCAGACGGCCGGCGAGGTAAACGGCGAGGTGGGCGTCTACGAGCTGACGGACGGCGACGACACCACTCAACCGAAGTACAAGGCCTTCAAGCATTTCTCGCGTTACATCCGGCCCGGCTCGGTGAGAGTAGAAGCTTCACCCGATAAATCTGATAAGGTGCTGACAAGCGCCTACCTGAAGGGCTCGACCGGCACGGTTGTGGTCGAGGTAGTTAACTGCAATACAACCGATCAAACGGTCAACGTGACTCTCACCAACCTCCCCTCAATCTCCGACTTCCACGCTTACAGATCCACGGAGGACGAAAATCACCATCCCGTCGGTCCATATACGGTCAGCGGCGGGGTGGTCTCCTTCAGCTCGCCCGCCGAGAGCATAGTCACCCTGGTCGGCAGCAGCCAGGGCGACACGACAGCGCCCGCCGCGCCGACCGGGCTGACGGCAACCAGCACCGGTTCAGGCCAGATTGACCTGGACTGGGCTGACAACACCGAGCCCGACCTCGAGTACTACCGCATCTACAGGGCCACCACCTCGGGCGGACCGTATGATTGGGTCGCCGGCGCCTGGGAAAGCTCCTACTCGGACACCGGCCTGGCCGGGAGCACCACTTACTACTACGTGGTCACTGCTGTGGACAGCAGCGCCAACGAGTCGGCCGAGTCGAGCCAGGCATCCGCCACGACGCCCGACGACACGACAGCCCCAGCGGCGCCGACCAACCTGACCGCGGCCGCCATCGGCGCCAGCCAGGTTGACCTGGACTGGGACGACAACACCGAGCCCGACCTGGCGAGCTACAACGTCTATCGCGACGGCGCCCAGATCGCCACGGGAGTCACTTACAGCCAGTACAGCGACACGGGGGTTTCGCCCGCTACGCAGTACTGCTACACGGTGACGGCGGTGGACACCACCGGCAACGAGTCGGCCGACTCCACCCAGGCATGCGCCACGACCCTGCAGATCGACGCCACGATCATGGGCACCACCAGCGCCCCGACGGTTGACGGCTCAGTGGACGCAGTATGGTCCGATGCGAACTGCTACTCCATCGGCAATTCGCTGAGCGGCACCACGGGCGGCGATGACCTGAGCGGCCAGTGGCGGGCCCTCTGGGACGGCTCCAACCTGTATTACCTGGTGGAGGTGACCGATGAGTCCCTGGTCAATGATTCCGGGGCCGCCTGGGACGACGACTCGGTGGAGATCTACATGGATGGCGATGACTCCAAAGGCACCTCCTACGACGGCGTCAACGACTTCCAGTGGGCCTTCCGCTGGAACGACGGGACCGTACACGTGGGAACCAACTCGGTGGATGATACCACCGGTATCGTCTTCGAGATGCTGTCCGTCAGCGGCGGCTATAACTGTGAGATCTCGATACCATGGGCGACTGTCGGGGTAGTGCCGACCGAGGGCAACACGGTCGGCACGGACGTGCACCTGAACGACGACGACGACGGCAGCAGTCGCGACGGTAAGATGGCCTGGTATGCCACCACGGACGACTCGTGGAGCGACCCGAGCACGTTCGGCACGGCCGCACTGGGCACGGGGGCCGGTCCCGGCGACACCACGCCTCCGGCGGCGCCGACGAATCTGACCGCAACCGGCGTCAGCCCCGGCCAGATTGACCTGGACTGGGATGACAATGCCGAGCCCGACCTGGCGAGCTACAACGTGTATCGCGACACCGCCCAGATCGCCACGGGCGTCGCCACCAGCAGCTACACCGACACGGGACTCAGCTCTTCGACGCAATACTGCTACACGGTGACGGCGGTGGACACGTCGGCTAACGAGTCCTCCGAGTCCAACCAGGCATGCGCCACCACCCAGGAGGGCGACACCACGCCGCCGGCGGCGCCAACGAACCTGACCGCAACCGCCGTCAGCTCCAGCCAGATTGACCTGGACTGGGACGAGAATGCCGAGCCCGATCTGGACAGCTACAACGTCTATCGCGACTCCGTCCAGATTGCGACGGGCGTCACGCTGAGCAACTACAGCGACACAGGGCTCGGCCCCTCGACGCAGTACTGCTACACGGTGACGGCGGTAGATACCTCGAACAACGAGTCCGCCGACTCCAACCAGGCATGTGCCACCACCCAGGAGGGCGCAACGAGCTGCCACGTGGACTCGATCGTCCTGTCGCACACAGAACCCATCAGGGGCAAGAAGCGCGGGAAGGCCGAGGTGACCGTGGTTGACGACGCCGGCGCGCCCGTCGCCAATGCTACGGTAACCGGCACGTTCGCAGGCGGCAGCTACTACGTCGGGACCGAATCCGCCACGACCAACGCGAACGGCCTGGCGCTGCTCGTGACCGACGGCACGTGCTCCGGTGGGTGCCCCTTCTCGTTCTGCGTGGACGACGTGACCCACGCGACGCTGACCTACAACTCAGCGGACAACGTGGAGACCTGTGACAGCTTGTAACGGCGTCAGTAAGGCAGAACATAAAGCCCTTCGGAGCCCTTTGGCGAGGCAGGCCCGGTCCCGCGGCAGCGGGACCGGGGGCCGTCTGCCCGTACGGACGGCGCTGGCCGAGATGCTGCGAGGCAGGGGGCGCAGGCCAGCGGCGTGAGCGGACGACTCAGTTCTCGACTGGATGATAGCCGGCGCGCGCACTCAGGTGGGCCGCGTTGGCGAGATGACCCATCGTGTGGCGTTCTCACACACCACTTCGACGCTTCGTGCTATGGCCAAAACTCCCTGGCGCGAGTAACATATTTGGGAGGGAATCCCTACGGGGGTGAACGCGAAGGGACCCAGGCGCAGCAACTGCAGGACAAGAGGGGCAAGCCGGTTCTCGCGGATCAGGATTCCTATCGTACCGATGAGGGAGGCGCCGATGAGAGTGAAGCGGCCGTTCCTGCTGGCGGTGGGAGTGGTATCAGTGCTCTGCCTCTGCGGGGCTGCCGGTCTCGCGGAAGCATCCGTGGACATAACGGTTGACGGCAACCAGACCTACCAGGAGATCAAGGGGTTCGGGACGTGCTTCGGCTACTGGATAAATGAGCCCTATAGCTGGGACTCGTTCCGGCAGATGTACGCTCAGGACCTGGGGGCTTCCATCATCCGGATAGAGCTGGGCCCCTGGGTGCTGTTCCAGTCGGGCTCTCTGTGCTACGAGGGTCACTGCGGGCACAACAGCACCGTGAGTGACCTGTTCGCGGAGTACTCCTTCACCGAGAGCCTGGACGACAACGTCGCGCTGCTGGACCCGAAAGCCCAGTTCGTTGGCACGCCGTTCGGGGTGCTCGTGAACGCGTGCGATCAGTACAAGCTTGACGAGCTGATGGTGGTCGGTTCGTTCTGGACGCCGGCCCACTACCTGAAGACATCCACCGGACCAGACAGCACTTACAGGAAGAGCAAGAAGGGCAAGTCGTCCATCGGCGGGCACATAATCGCCGACGACTACTACTACACGCAGCTCGGGCGCTACGTCTGCGCATGGGTCGAGGCGTGGAACCGGTACTGGGGCGTGCCCGTCTCGGCAGTCAGCCTTCAGAACGAGCCGTTTTTCGAGGTGGGCTACAACTCCTGCTTCTACTACTCCAGCTACGGTCCGACCCTCGGCGGCCCGCCCGTTGCGGAGTTCCCCGGCCCGGTCAAAGCTGTCGGGGCCGAGCGGGCGGCCAACGGCATGACGTTCAAGCTCCAGGCCCCCGAGGGGATACTCTACGACAACGGCTGGGCTGACGGTCTGGACCGGACGTTCGGCTGGATCCAGGACATCCGCGACGACCCCGACGCCTACGCCGCCATTGACGGCTGGGTCATCCACGGTTACCACCCGCGGGCGAGGCAGTCCTCCCGCAGCCAGAGGCAGCGCTACCAGTGGGACCGGTACTACAACGGAGTGTTTGGCGAGGGCGACGTCCTGCCCAACTACTGGGACGGCATCGTCACCGACGGCAAGGTCGGCTGGAACTTCCAGACGGAGGACGGTTCCCAGCAGTCGGCGTGGACGGGATATGACGAGTACTACGGCCACAACGGCGCCCTCGGAATGTCAACGCAGATCCATGAGGCCCTGGTGGTCGCCCAGCAGAACGCCTGGATCTACTGGCAGACGGCCGACTCCACCTCCGGCGAGGCCAACGAACACTGCCTGACAACAGGCACAGACACGACCCAGCCGAAGTACAAGGCGTTCAAGCACTTCTC
>CAYFVS010000385.1:0-5941 GCA_964346565.1 uncultured candidatus Brocadiaceae bacterium
CAACGTGGCCGAGTTCTACCGCCTCTTCCCCTGCCGGAGGGCCGGACGGGTGGACTGGATGGGGAACGCCAACGCCGGCTTCCGGCGCAGCCTGCTGGAGGAGGTGGGTCCGTTCCGCAACGCTCCTCGGCTGGCCGAGGACACGGACTTCCTGCTCAGGGCCAGGGCTCGGGGCCGCCGGCCG
Source organism: uncultured candidatus Brocadiaceae bacterium (assembly GCA_964346565.1). Taxonomy (GTDB): domain Bacteria; phylum Planctomycetota; class Brocadiia; order SM23-32; family SM23-32; genus JAWOCH01. The sequence goes on from CAYFVS010000385.1 coordinate 185, forward strand.
TACTTCGAACCGCGGGCGGCCGCCACGCCCAGGTTCCGCGCCCGCGCGGTGCCCCCTTGCGTCCCCGCGGAGACGTACCGCAGGTTGTGGATCTCCCCGCGCAGTCGTCGGCACATGGCAGCCGTGCCGTCGGTGGAGCCGTCATCCACCAGCACGATCTCGTAGCACTCCGGGGCTACGGTCTGCTCAGCCAGCGAGCGCAGCAGCCTCTGGGCCATGGCCGCGCGGTTGTGCGTGCAGACGACCACACTGGCCAGGGATGGACGGGCCTCGGAGCCGGAGGTGCTCTCATCGGTCCGCATCGCGCGACGTCTCCTCCCGGCGCAGAACGAACGTGCCCGCGCGGCAAGCCCAGTATACGCCTCTGCGCCGCCTCTGTCACGGCCGCCGCCTTCTCAGTGAGCGACCTGGACCACCTCGATGGCGTTGACTATCGGGTTGTCCTTCTCGGCCACGAACTCGATTGTCAGGCCCTTGCTGTAGACCGGCGGTTCGAGCGGGGGATCGCCGCGTGCCTTGCCCGTCCGGTTGCGTTGCTGCCAGTCTGCCAGTGCCGGGCCGGGGTTGAACGCGTGCAGGAAGTAGAGCACTTCACAGCTTCTGCCGACGGGGATGCCACGCACCGCCCGCGTCTCCGCCGGAGAGCCGGCGCCGGAGAGCATAATCGCGTTCGGCCCGTCGTCGGGATCGCGCACGATGAACGGCACCCCTGCCATCTCCACGGCGCCCGAGGGCAGAGCGGCCAGGTCGTAGTCAGTCGCCGGTCTTGTGAACCATCCTGCGCCCGCGTCGCCAACGGTGGCGGCGTTGAACCGGGAGGCCGGGATTGGGACCGGCTCGGGGGCGTGCCGTTCGGCCGCTTCCAGGGGTCCTGTCGCCGCCATCGCCACCAGTGCGGCCAACGCCAGGCATCTGCCCGGCGCGTTCCATCTGCTGCTTGGTTCCACGTTGGCCACTGTTTCGTCCGCTGTGCCGAGTCGCCGCTTCTGTGGTTACAGCAAGGGGCGGGGAACGTCAAGCAGCCCGGCGGAAAGGCTCACTACGCCCGCAAGCGGGGCGGTTCCGCGCGCTTCTCCCCGTTTTCCTGCTTTTGCGTTGCGGGCGGCCAGCACGGCGTGTAGTATAGAACTGACTGGTCAGTTTTGGGCGTAGCGTGCAAGGAAGCTGTCCGTGTGGGGGGCACAGGCCGGCTGCCGCCTGGCCTGCAGACAGGGAAGAACGTCCGATGGCAAACACCCGCTCGAGACAGACGCCCCAGAAGCCGGTGCCCGACCTGTACGTGGACCTGGCCACAACGGCCGAGGGCGCCGCGCTGGGCGAACTGCAGCACGAGCCCCCGGAGGAACTGGCCGAGCGCGTGCGCCAGGAGCTGGAGCCGGACGAGAAGCTGGTGTTCACCTTCTCGGTGGACATGGACATCGCCGGCCGCTACGGGCAGCAGTGGCTTGTGCTGACCGGGCGCCGGTGCGCTTCCTATCGGCAGGACGACGACGGCTACGAGGCGGTCATCCGTTTCCCGCTGGGGGAGCTGGAGGGGGTGCGCCTGCGGGAGATGACCGGCAACCACATCCTGTTCGTGGACCGGGGCGAGGGCTGGGAGCGGCTGCTGCGCTCCAGCAACATGACCGCCTGGAAGCTGAAGCCCGCCCGGCAGGTGCTGGAGCAGATCGCCGAGGAAGGTCCGGCGGTGCTGGAGCGGGCGGATGAGCTGGAGCTGGTCCTCCCCGAGCGGGACGTGTGCGAGAAGTGCGGGCGTGCCATCCATCCCCGCCTGGGCGTCTGCGTGGCCTGTATGAACAAACACAGGCTCCTGCTGCGCATGCTCAGGCTGCTGTTGCCCTACCTGGAAGCGGTGGCGCTATGCCTGACGCTGATAGTGACGGGCATCCTGCTCAGCCTTGTCTCCCCTCTCGTCTCAAAGTGGATCATGGATCTGGTCTTTGTACCTGCCGCTGATGGGGGAGCGCCGGCGGCGCATTTCTGGTACCGGTTCGGCGAGGCTGGCTCGATGGAGCTGCTGCTGCTGTTCGGCGCGATTATGCTGGGCACGCTGATTGTGCCCTCGGCCGTCGGGGCGTTGCACGGCTACACCAGCGCCTGGATCGGCAACAGGATAGTGGTGGACCTGAGCAACCGGACCTTCGCTCACATGATGCGCCTGAGCCTGTCGTTCTACCACCATGAGGAGACCGGCCGGGTCATGTCGCGCATCACCCGCGACATTGGCCGCGTCCATCGGTTCGTCAGCATGCGGCTCTTCGCCCTGGTCGGTGACGTGTTGATGATTGTGCTGATTGTCAGCGTCATGGTCTGGATGCACTGGAAGCTGGCCGTCATCGTGCTGGCGCCTATACCCATCCTGGCCATCGCCAGCGAACTGGCGCGGCGCAAGGTGCATCACCTCTATCACATGCTGTGGCGGCGTTACGCGGCCATCAACCGCTTCCTGGGGGACGTGATACCCGGCATCCGGGTGGTCAAGGCCTTCGCCCAGGGGCGGAAGGAGACGGGGCGCTTCGAGGGCATCATGGACCGTGTCTTCGACTACGAAATGCGCGCCACGAAGGTGCACGTAATCCTCCAGCCCATCTTCCGCCTGGCAACAGGCATCGGCCAGTTGCTGGTGTTCGTGGTGGGTGGCTGGATGCTCATCACGCACAGGGGCGTTACCATCGGCACGATCACCGCGTTCACGGGCTGGATGTACCGTTTCTACACGCCGGTGATGGACCTGGCGCGCGCGCTGCCGGAGTTCGAGCGGGCCGCCACCAGCGCCGACCGCGTGTTCGAGGTGCTCGACAGCGAGCCGGAGCTGGAGACCGGGGACCGCGAGATGGAGATGCCCGTTATCGAAGGGCGCGTCGAGTTCCGCAACGTGACCTTCGGCTACGAGCCGGAGGAGCCCGTGCTGGAAGAGATGAGCTTCACAGTGGAGCCAGGCGAGATGATCGGCCTGGTGGGCCATTCCGGCGCCGGCAAGACCACCGTCATCAACCTGGTCTGCCACTTCTACAAGGTGGACGAGGGCCAGGTGCTCATTGACGGGCACGACCTGACCGACGTGAAGGTGGAGAGCCTGCGCCGCCAGATAGGCATCGTCAGCCAGGAACCGTTCCTGTTCAGCGGCACCATCGCCGAGAACATCGCCTACAGCAAGCCGGACGCCACCCCTCTGGAGGTGATCGCCGCCGCCAAAGCCGCCAATGCCCACGACTTCATCGTGGACATGGCCGAGGGCTACGACACCCTGGTCGGGGAGCGCGGAGCGCGCGTTAGCGGCGGGGAAAGGCAGCGCATCGCAATCGCCCGTGCCATACTGAAGAACCCCCGCATCCTCATCCTGGACGAGGCCACCGCCAGCGTGGACACCGAAACCGAGGAGAAGATACAGCAGGCCCTGCGCCGACTGATCGCCGGGCGCACCACCTTCGCCATCGCACATCGTCTGTCCACCCTGAAGTACGCCAACCGCCTGCTGGTGCTGGAGGAGGGGCGCCTGGTGGAGAGGGGCACCCACGAGGAGCTGATCGAGATGGACGGCGTCTATGCGCGGCTGTGTGAGCGGCAGAGCAAGCTGTCCTCACTGACCGCCTGGTCGGAGTAGGAGCAGAGATGAGCACTGAGCAAGACAAAGACAAGCCGCAAGACGCCAATCCCCGGTCCGAGACGCTCGACCTGATGGAGACGCTCGACCTCCTGGACCCGGACCAGCTCCACGTCGAGCGCGACGCGGGGGAGGGGCTGCTCGTGCGCTACCCCGGCCGCGGCGAGATCCAGCGGGTTACCGTCGAGCCGTGCTATCCCATAACGGACTTCGGCAAGTACCTCCTCCTGCTGGACGCCGACGGGGAGGAGATCGGCCTGGTGGAGGACATCGAGGACCTGGACGACGACTCGATGCAGGCGGTGGAGGCGGAGCTGAAGGAGCAGCACTTCATCCCCATTATCACTCGCGTGTTGAGCATCTCGCGGCAGTTCCACGTGCCCGTTTGGGAGGTGGAGACCGACAGGGGACCCCGGCGGCTGGAGTTGAAGCGGGGCCGGGACGTTCACCGCATGAGGGGCGGGCGAATCTACGTGCGCGACGCCGGCGGCAACGGATACCTCATACCGAACGTGCGCGAGCTGGACCCGGCCAGCCGCGAAATGGTGCTGACCAACATCTGAGCTTCGCCGACCGGACTATCGTCCCTGTAAGAGACGCCGCCGCGTCCCTCCGCGCGACGGCGCCGAACTTCTTCGTTGCTGCTTAGCTCAGAGTCAGAGCTTGACGACGTTGACAGCGCGCGGGCCCTTCGGGCCCTGCTCGACGTCGAACTCCACCGCGTCGTCCTCGGACAGGGACTTGTAGCCCGTGCCCTGGATGGCGCTGTGGTGCACGAACACGTCGCTGCTGCCGTCGTCGGGCGTGATGAAACCGTAGCCCTTCTGATCGCTGAACCACTTAACCTTGCCTTGAATCATGTGCGTAACCTCGCAATGAGTCACCGTCTGAGAAGCCGGGCCGACGCACGCGCGTGCGTCCCATGCCCGGCCTTGCGGAAAGCCGCCTCCGCTGTGGCGCGCAGTGATCGGGGTGAGCGGATTGAAGGGCCACGTGAAACTACGGGAGAGCATTGCGAGGTGCAAGCCCGCCTTCCGGGCGAGGGAACCCGGGGGCGGGTAATAGACCCAGCACATGCCAGCCCGTCCCTCGAACAAGCCACAACGCAGCCCTCTGGGGACGGCTCACATAGTTACGGGTAAGAACCCCCAAGACCGCTCCGCGCGGCCAGAAGCCGCGCCGCCCATCGGGCGCACGGAGCACGTCTTTCAGTTTCAACTATACCATACGCCGCTCCCCCGTGCAAGCGTATTCTCCGGCGGCATTTGCGCCGTGGGGTAGATGTGGGAAGTGGCTGGCAGCAGGAAGGGGACCCCGGGCCTCGGCTCGATTCTGATGCCGCTGCCGGCTGTTCGTCGTTCTGCTCTCCTCTCTCCTCTGTATCTGCCGATCCGTTACATGCAGCCCTTGAGTGTGGTGTACTTGGTTCCGTTCGCTGTTTACCTGTGGCAGCATCTGGGGCGACCAAGCCCCTTCATGCTGCTTTGGCCGCTGCTTTACGGGCTACATGCTATCCTTGTCTTAGCCGGAGTACCGGTCTACTTCGAGGGCAAGCTGGAAGCCCTGAACGTGCTGATTCCTACAGTCTGACGGCGCTGGGGAGAAAACGGCTCGACGACTACTGGCAGAGCATGGACGAGATACGAGCCGCCTCGCAGCAGTAGCGGGCTGGCACACCTCGTGGGCTCCGTCCTATCGCGCGAAAGAGGAGCCGTCTTCCTGTGCTCGTGGCTTCGAGGTCTGCCGCTCATAAGTCGTGATGCGCCCGCCGCAGTGCCGCCATTCTCGCCGATGGGGGATGCGGTTCTTCGAAACCCGGTGCGTGTGGACCACCCGCAAATGGCGGCACCCGCAAACGCAGAACGGAAGAACACGAAGGTTTTCGTTGACAACACGAAAGGCTTCGTGTATACTTCGCGGCAGTTCCGGGGAAATCGCCTGAAGGAGGGACCCGACGCATGACGCACGACGAGCCAACCAGACCCACCGACGCCGAGCTTCAGATACTGCGCGTGCTGTGGGAGCGCGGGCGATGCACCGTGCGCCAGGTGCACGACGCCCTCTCGGCCCGCAAGGACACCACCTACAACACCACCCTCAAGCTGATGCAGATCATGAACGAGAAGGGGCTGCTGAAGCGGGACACCAGCCGC
>CAYFVS010000386.1:0-1999 GCA_964346565.1 uncultured candidatus Brocadiaceae bacterium
CCGGCGCCCGCCGCGGCCGACCCCTCCACGTTCAGGGCCGGCCGGGCGGCGTCACCCAGCGCGGAGGTGAAAAGGATCCAGCCACCCAGACAGATGACAACCGCCACCGAGACGCCGAAGACCACCTTGCGCAGCCAGATGCCCTGGTCATCGTCCTCCAGGCTGATACCCCAGCCGACATCCCGGCCTCCCGCTCTGTGGTGATCCCGCGAGCCTTCCCTGCGCGCTGCCATGTTCCTGGATGCTGGCCCCCTCCCGCGACCGTTCGTGGACTCAAAGAACCCTACCTCTGGAGGCTGGTATTATAGGCGATGGTTCTGATGCGAGTCAAACTAACTTGGTTTGCGCACGAGCTGTTCTGCCGGTAAACTTCTCCCTCTTTGCACGCGCCCTGCAGGAGCGGAAGCGATGGTCTTCGACACCACCACAATCAGCGCGGAATGCGCCACCCGCCTGCTGCGCCGATTCCTGGGAGGCGATCTGACCGTCACCGCCATGAGGCGCCTCCACGGGGGTATGGTCAACAGCGTCATCGAGTTGACCACCGACGGCGAGCCCCAACGAGTCGTGGCCAAGCTCTCCGGCGAACCGGACAGGGGCGGCTTCCAGTGGGAACAGCGCGTGCTGGAATGGTACAGGGCCAACACCCGGTTCCCCGTGCCCGAGCCCTACGGCTGTGATATCTCCGGCGAGTTGTTCCCGGGCAGTTGCCTGATGATGGAGCGTCTGCCGGGCACGAACCTGGGCCACGCGCGCCTGTCCAGGCCCGGGCGCGCCGCCGTCGAGCGACAGATGGCGCGCATCCTCGCCTGCCTCCACCGGCACAAGCGGGCCACCTACGGGAGCGCGCTCGATCCGGAGAAGGACGGACAGCGGCGATGGCTCGACCGCTTTGGCCCGCAGGTCCGCAGCGAGTTCGAGGCCGCCGCCGACCGGCTCACGCCGGGGGCGCGGGCCACCATCAGCCGCACGCTCGACCAGCTGGACCGCTGGCTGCCGGAGTTCGCCGACCCCAGGCTGGTACACGGCGACCTGTGGGCCACCAACATCATCGTGGACCCCGCCGGGCCGGAGATCAGCGGCTTCGTGGACGGCGGGGCGACCTACACGGACGTGGAATACGAGCTGGCCTACCTGCTGGTGTTCAACACGGCGGGCAGGGCCTTCTTTGGCGAGTACTCCACTCACCACGAGTTGCGGCCGGGCTTTGAGGCACGGTGTCGCATCTACTGGCTGAACACCATGATGCTGCACGTTCGGGTGTTCGGAGACACGCACTACGTGAGCGCCTGCGAGCGGTTGGCCCGCGAGATAGAGCAGCTCAGCCCCTGAGGGACTCGCCTCAGACTCCGTCCATGCGCAACGGCCGGATGCCTGCTTCCCGGCAGTAGTCCACAATCCGAGGGTCGGTCATCAGGCGCCGATCGAGGTCCCGCTCCCGGGCCACCCGCCTGTAGCCCTCGTGGCCGAACTGGGCCATCTCCTCGTCATCGTAGCCCGGATGCCCGCCCAGGTAGTAAGCGCCGGGCGCGGCAGCCCGCAGCCGCGCGATCAGCCCCTCGACCGGGTCTTCGATTTCCTGGAGCGCGGCCGGCAGACGGCTCACGCCCTCCGGCCTGCGTATCAGCCCTTCGGCCCGCGCGAACTCCGTCAACCGCTCGTCCATGTCCTTGATCCACGACCAGCCCATGTGCGCGCTGAGGAAGGTCACCGTCAGCCCCTCCGAGCGGGCCAGTTCGAGCTGGGCCCGCACCTCGGCCAGCATCTCGTCCGGTTCGGGGTCGTTGTCGTGCAGGGCCTGGGTGGTCTGGAAGAAGTGGCCCTCATCGTTGACCAGCGAGGGCACCTCCTCGGCCGGCAGCACGGGCCCCCACTTCCAGCGCGCATCGTCCCACTCGGCGTTCAGCGTGCTGTGCAGGCCCACGCACAGGCCCGGCCGCTCGCGGATCATCGCCGCGGCCTCCTCGAACTCCGGGCACGGGACCATCAGGTTCGTGTT
>CAYFVS010000387.1:0-3410 GCA_964346565.1 uncultured candidatus Brocadiaceae bacterium
GGACGCCACGGTGACGGGCACGTTCAGCGGGGACATCTCCGAGAGCGGCTGCTCGGCCGTGACGGACTCCAACGGCGTGGCCGTTGTTGCGAGCACTGTCACGGCGAAGAACGTAACCAGTGTCACGTTCTGCGTGGACGACATCACCCACGCGACGCTTGCCTACAACTCAGCGGACAACGTGGAGACCTGCGACAGCAACTGACCCACGGCGCATGCGCACATGCGTTTTTCTTCAGCGGCCCCGGCCCCGCACCAGTCGGACCGGGGCCGTTCCTTTGTATGCACCGGAATGGGACCACAGGGCTTCAGCCCGCCGTACGCCGGATGTCAGCGCGTGGGCCGGGGCGATTGCATCCCCGCCGCCACCGACTACAATGCCTGGACGGCTCCTTCAGCAAGGCGCGGGCATGCACGAGCAGATTCCCCCATACAGACAGGTGCTCCGGGAGCGCGGCCTGAGCGTCACGCGGCTCCGGCTGGCCATCATGGAAGCCCTGCACCAAGGCGGGACTGTGGCCACGGCTGCCGGCCTGCTGAAGGAGCTGCGCCGCGAGCACCAGGTGCACAAGACGACCGTCTATCGGAATCTTCTGGCACTGGAGGAGGCCGGCCTGCTGCGACGAGTGCCCTCCGAGGAGCGCGCGTCGCGCTACGAGCTGACCTGCCCGCACAGCATGCCCGTCCATCCGCACTTCACCTGCCGCAGTTGCGGGCGGATAATCTGCCTGCAACCGGTGGACCTGTCCGGCGTCTGGGAAAGACTCACCGGCGAACACGGTGTGGAGGTGGAACAGGCCGAAATCAGCCTCACGGGCCTGTGCGCAGCCTGCCGGGACAGCAGCGATTAGACACGTCACTCCGCCGGTTCAGGGACGGCATCGGGGCCCTCCGCGGGCCGGGCGCCGGTGAAGAACGCGATGAACGCCTCGATGGCCATCCAGACCGCCAGCAACTGCACCGTCGCGTTGATGATGATCAGGTGAAGCTTCTCGCCGGTGGCCTGGAAGTCCCGCACGAAGTTGACCTCGTTCAGCGCCACGGCGTGGTGAGTCATGACCAGCATGAACAGCATGGGCAGGGCTGTGACCAGCCAGCCGAAGCGGCTCTTGCCCTTCAGGTAGATCGTCACCACCAGCAGGGCCAGCGCGGCCAGTAACTGGTTGACGGCGCCGAACATAGGCCACAGGGTCAAGGCGCCCTTCCCGCTGGTGCCCGTCCAGAAGGCCAGCAGCGCTGCCGTGCCCACGGCGATGCCGGTGGCCACGTAGCGGTTTTCCAGGAATGCCAGGGGCCGGAAGTCCTGCCCCAGCTCGTTGATGACGTAGCGTTGTATGCGCGTGGCCGTGTCGAGCGTGGTCCCGGCGAACGAGGCCACGAACACGCCCATGATGATGATCCCCAGTGCCACGGGGATACCGAAGCTGGCCATCATGTTGGCGGAGCCGAACACGAAGGCGTCCAGCTTCGAACCCAGTCCCGCAGCGGCGCCCCAGGAGCTGTAGTGGGCCATCCACGCCTGCTGGCCCTGGAGCACTGAACCGTCCTGGACGGTGTAGGCGATGCCGATGCCGGCCGCCACGGCCACGATGACCAGGGCGGCCAGGGTGCCCTCCATCAGCATCGAGCCGTAGCCCACGAACAGGGCGTCCCCCTCCCGGGAGACCTGCTTGGGCGTGGTGCCGCTGGCCACCAGGCTGTGGAAGCCGGAGATGGCTCCGCAGGCGATCACCACAAACAGGAACGGCCACATGGCCGGTGCGCCCTCCGGATGGAGGTTCAACGCCGGCGCGACGATATGCAGGCTGCCGGCCCCCGTGGCCGTCAGCACCCCGAGCAGCAGCAGGCCCATCGCAATGAACAACTGCCAGGCGTTGATGTAGTCGCGCGGCTGAAGCAGTGTGGTCACCGGCAACGTGGAGGCAACGAAGGCGTAGACCAACAGGACCACCGCCCACGCCCCCACCGCGGGCATGGCCCCCAGATCAGGCATGTGGATGGGCAACCAGTGGCCGATCACCACTGTGCCGTACATGGCCACCACTGCCACGAGAGTGGCCAGCTTCACGCTGGCGCTCCTCTTGTAGATGGCAAACCCAAGCCCCAGCGCGATGGGCACCTCCATCCAGATGGGGAACACGCTCTGTGGATAGCGCTGGAACACGATGGCGATGACCATGGCGAATACGGCGATCACGATCCACAGCTCGAAGAACACGATGAGGAAGAAGATCGTCCGCACCCGGCGGTTGACGCAGCGGCCGGCGATCTCCGAGAGCGACTTGCCCTCATTGCGCAGGCTGATCACCAGGGAGCCGAAGTCGTGCACCGCGCCCATGAAGATGCTGCCCACGAAGACCCATATCAGCGCCGGCACCCAGCCCCAGATGATGCCGATGGCCGGCCCGACTATGGGCCCGGTGCCGGCGATGGACGTGTAGTGGTGGCCGAAGATGATGCCCTTGCGGGTCGGCACGTAGTCCACGCCGTCGGCCAGCTCGCGAGAAGGCACGGGCCGCTGGTCATCCAGCCTGAAGATACGCCGGGCGAGGAACTTCCCGTAGAGGTGGTAAGCAATCAGGAAGCCCACCAGCGGGACGAGGGTCAGCAACAACGCATCCATGGCGTCCCCTTTCAGCGCGACCAGACCCGCGGCAAAAGGAGCCGTAGTGTACGCCCAGCCCCGGGCACAGTCAAGGCGGCCGCCCTGGACCACAGATTGCCACCGTGCTATACTTGCTGGTTCTGCCACGCACCGCTGAGCCCGGAAGGGGAGAGTGAGCTATGAACGTCGTCCTGGTGGTGTTCGATTCGCTGCGCAAGGACTGTGTGGGTGCCTACGGCTCGCCGCCATGGGGGGCCGTGGCCACGCCGCATCTGGACGCGCTGGCGGAGGAGTCGCTGGCCTTCGACCGTGCCTACCCCGAGGCATTGCCCACGCTGCCGGCGCGCCGTGCCATCTACACGGGACGCCGCGTCTATCCGTTCGTGGACGGCGACTTCCGGCTCAAGGGCGACTTCGTCGGCGCGCCGGGCTGGGGGCCGATTCCCGAAGAGCAGGATACGCTCGCCGAGCTGCTCCACGCGGAGGGCTACCGCACAGGGCTCATCGCCGACGTCTATCACATGTTCAAACCGTCGAAGAACTTCTGGCGCGGGTTCGACCAGTGGACGTTCCTCCGGGGCCAGGAGAGAGATCCCTATCGCAGCGGGCCCGAGCCCACCCAGGAGGAGGTGGACCACTGGCTGCCACCACAGCTCCAGACACCCGGCAAGGTGGGATTCATCCGACAGTGCCTCAAGAACATGCATGACCGCACGGTGGAGGAGGACTACTTCGCGCCACGAGTACTGAAAGAAGCGGCACTGTGGCTGGAACAGAACCAGGATGCTGATAAGTTCTTCCTTAC
>CAYFVS010000388.1:0-14516 GCA_964346565.1 uncultured candidatus Brocadiaceae bacterium
GCCTCCTGCGCGGCCAGGGCGTCCACGGCGTCGCGCAGGTCCATGCCCGCGACCCGCAGGGTCGATTGGATCAACAGCAGCGCCCAGGCGGCCAGCGGACGGAAGTAGTGCTCCCCGCACTCGATGTGGTTGTAAGGCATACCGGCGGCGGCGTAGCGCTCCCAGACGGCGCGGACGACGTCCAAAGCCTCCTCGACCAGGCCCTCGGCCGCCATGACGGCGGCGACGTAATACTCCGTGCCGGTCCATGGTGTGGGCCACTGGCCGCCGAGTGCCTCGTCCTGGCCCGTGGCCGAGTAGCGGCAGAAGTAGCGCCAGTCCTCCCGCCCGTCGGGGTCGACGCCGTTGAGCAGGCCCTCCTCGGGAACGAGGTTCAGCCGCCGCACGGCGCGCAGGGCCTTGCGCACGTGCTTCTCGTCGTGGATCGGCCCCAGCCCGCAGAGGCGGGCGAACAGGTGGCCGCTGACCTGATCGGCCATGCAGCCGGAATCGTTCGCGTCCAAACGGGCGTCATAGCAGAGGTCGTAGTACTCCCCATTCCACAGAAGCCGCTCGAAGCTCTCTGCGCCGCGCTCGACGACCTGGCGGCAGCGGTCGGCGGTTCGGTCGTCGCCCATCAGCTCCGCCAGGCGCCCGCCGGCCTGAAGCTCGCCGAGCCACATGCTGCACTTGTAGCAGTTCGTGGCGGGCAGGAACCAGTGGTCGTAAGTGATGAAGGAGATGGCCCCGTCGGGGAGCCCGTCGCCGTTCTCGTCCGCCTCGATGCCGGCCTCCAGGCGGCTCTTGACGATGGGCCAGCAGAGGTCGAGCTGGTCGCGGTCACCCGTCCACATGTAGTCGCGCAGCACCTCGACGCACCCGCCCCACAGGGCGCTGCGCGCGCCGCCGCCCCGGTCGCCGCGGCGGAAGTCGTCCTCCGAGTAGCCCAGCTCCTGGTATCGTTCGGAGTACCACCCGCCGAAGCGGTGCCGGCGCTTGCGGCTGCGTTCCCGGCGGAGCCGGTGTTTGAGCCCGATGAGCGGGTTCCCCTCCTCCTGCCCTTCCTCGAAGCGGAACTCGGCCATGCGGCGGACCATGTCCGTGTAGAGGTCGGGGAAAAGGGCCAGCGGCTGCCAGGAGGACCACACGGTGCGCCCGCCCAGCAGATACTGGCAGCACGCCTGCCCCTCCCACAGGGACATCCCGCCGTCCTGCGTCCACCAGAACGATTTGGGGAAGGTGGTGAGCTGGGCACTGAGAGTGGCAGCCAGATGGGGGTCTATGCTGCCGCGATAGAGGTGGTCGCGGAAGGCGCGGCTCTCGTCGCGCAGGCGCTCGAAGTGCTCCATGCCGTAGCGGGCGACCTGCTCCGCGCCGGCGAACCAGTTCTCATACATGTGCCCCAGCCGTTGGTCGGGGAAGCCATAGTGGTAGTGGTTCGGATAGAACCATGCGAGCAGGAAGACGACCTCCGCCTGCTCGCCGGGCGCGAGGGCGAGCTTGCGGCACAGGGCGCCGCGCCAGCACCAGCCGACCTTGCGCTCGGGGGACTGGAGCGTGCCTGCCTCGACCTCGACGTGCCGGCGGGCGATCTCCCGCCGCCATTCCTCCCGTTCGGCGCCGGGCAGCCCACCCTCGTCGCGCAGGGCGTAGTAGAGCTGCGAGCAGGCGGGTGCGTTCACGATGTCGAAGCCAACCAGGCCCCGCCCGGCCGTCCAGGCCGGCAGATGGCTCACGCCCTCCCCCAGCGCCCCGATGGCCATCGAGCCGGCCGTGCGGTGGTCGGCCGGCATGTCCTCGCCGGTCATCACCACCATCTGCCCGTCGTCGGCGCGCACGTGCCGGTGGCGCAGAGCGAGGCCCTCCAGGTCGTAGCCGGTGCAGTTCCTCATGCTGAACATGAGCGAGACGTCGCAGGGCGCCTGCCCGGTGTTGCGCACGGTGAAGGCGAAGAACGCCAGCGGCAGCGCGCTGTCCCGCGCGTTGTGCGGGATCAGCGGGCTGAACGCCTCCAGGGACAGCTCCACCGGCAGCGACTCGTCCTCGTAGCGCAGCAGCGCGAACGGGTGCCGGCCGCGGTAGGTGATGGCCGGGATGTTGCGCAGGAAGGGGTAGTTGTAGAGGAACGCCTGGTCGTGAGAGGGACTGACGGTCTCGGTCTGGCGGTCTTCGTGGTGGAGCAGCCGCACCTGGGGCCCGCCGCCCTGCCGGCGCACCCGGAGGGCGAAAAAGGCGTCCTCGGACCACATCTCCGGCGGCCGCTCGTCGCGGTTGCCGCTCCAGAGGTAGTTGTTGAACAGCTCCCAGGCGTGGAACCTGCCGTCGTCGCGCAGCTCGACGCTGCCGGCGCCGAGCCCGCCAAGGGGAATGCCGCAGGCGAGGCCCTGCCGATGGCGATACGTGAATTCTGGTGCGTCCTTTTGCGCTTTCACTGTCGTCTCCAGGCACCTGGGGCAAGAAGCTCCTCTGCACGGTGCGGCAAGTTAGCCGCCCGCCGTGGCGCTGTCAACGCCGCGCGCCGCCGTCGGCCGTGTCGCCGACCAGGTGCAGGAACGGCGTTTGCAGCCAATGCACGGCAGGGAGAGCTGTCTCAGTTTGAGGCGGCAAACAGACAGGCATCAGCAGGGAGAAAGACCATGAAATGGCCCACTATGAGCTGCCGACGCGCCGGGCAGGTAGCCGTGCTGTTCGCCCTGTTCCTGGGGCTGATAGCAATCATGGCGGCTCTGGCCGTTGACACGGGCATGTTGGCGTTCTCGCACACTCGGGCGCAGAACGCGGCGGACGCCGGGGCGCTGACCGCCATGCTGGAGCTGTGGGACCAGCGGGCCGCCGGAGAGGGGGAGACGCAGTCCCGCCACGCCGCCGCAGCGGCGGCCGCAGCGGTGGTCTCGGAGAACTACCCCGCGTTGCGCACCCAAACCGAGTTCGGCAAGTGGCAGGACGGCACGTTCACCAAGCTGGTCAGCCCGCATCCCGCCCATGCGGCAGAAGTGACCGTCTACCGGGACGAGTCGAGCCCCGGCGGGCCGGACGAGCCGTTCTTCGCCGGCGTCTGTGGCATCCACGAGGTCGAGCAGGTCGCCCGCGCCGTATCTCGCTTCGATCGCCCCGGTCTCTGTCCCTTCGGCGTCTGGGAGGGCGAACTTGTCTCCCTCGGCGGGCTCATGATGATGTACAACGACCAGCAGGTCGCTCCGGGCGCCTTCGGACTGCTGGACTTCGATGGGGGGGAGAACAGCGCCAGCGATCTGAGTGAGTGGACCCTCAACGGCTACTTCGGGCAGTTCTACATAGACCCGGAGGTCGGCTCGTTTCACGTCTGGGGCTGCACGGGCCTGAAGACGTCACTCAAGGCCCCGGTCTCGTGGCACATCCAGGAAGGTGACCAGGTCATCGTCTGCATCTACCGCGGCATCTCCGGACAGGCGAGTTGGACGGATTTCGAGATCGTGGGCTACGCCGCGATGGTCATCACCAGCCATTCGTTCGCCGGTGAGAACCAGGAAGAGTACGCCAGCATCACGGCCCGCCTGGTCGGCTACTACTTCTTCGGCACGGGCGAGACTGCAGGGACGATGCGCGACTTCATGGACCTGGCGCTGGTGCAGTGACCAAGCCCCAGCCCGGACCGGCTCAAACGTACCGCTCGAACAGCCGCTCGAGGTCCACGCGCCCGTCCAGGTCTTCGACCAAGGCGGCGTTCTGCTCGACCTCCTCCGGGCGGCGCATCCCGACTAGGGCCACGTCCACCAGGGGATTGGAGAGGACGAACTGGATCAGTGCGGGGACGTAGTTGAAGCCGCTGTCCGGGTTTACCCGTGCCAGCCAGCGTCCGAACAGGCCGGAGGTGGTCACCCGCATCGCGGCCGTGCCCAGGCCGCACTCCTCAGCCACATAGAGGCTGCCGTGGCACCGGCTGGGGTCGTACGGATGCTGGTGCAGGAAGTTGTAGCAGAGCTGCACCACGTCGAACCGCCCGCACCGCATCAGCCGGTAGAGGCCCGGGTTGTTGTCCTCGCTGGTGAAGCCTAGATAGCGGACCATGCCCTCCTCGCGCAACGCCTCCATCCGCTCCAGCAGGCCGGCGGGGCGCAGTATCTCGTCCACCTGCCCTGCTGAGTAGCTGCCGCCGTGGATCTGCAGCAGGTCCAGCCGGTCGCACCGCAGCCGGCGAAGGCTGGCCTCGGCGCTCTCCTGCAGCCCCTCCTCCTGCCACGGGCCGTACTTAGTGGCGACAAACACACGCTGCCGGTGCGGGGCGAGGGCCTCGCCGAAGATGGACTCACCCGCGCCCTGCCCGTAGCCGGGCGCGGTGTCGAAGTAGGTCACCCCCAGCTCGACCGCCCGCTCGAGGGCGGCCAGGACCTGCTCTCGCTGTTGGGGGACCTCCGGGTCGTACTTCTCCAGGTAGTTCGTCAGCCCCGCCGGCGCGCCGCCGAACCCCAGCCGGCTCACCCGCTCGCCCGTCCTGCCCAGCGTCACGTACTCCATGGCTCCCCTCCCGGTGAAGGTTCCATCGCCGACGCTCAGAGGCAGGCCCGTGCGATGTGCCTGACCGGATTCATCGCTTCTTCGATATCCGCCTCCCTGTAGATGCCCGGTCCCTGAGCGATGACCAGGTCGTGGCCAGGGAAAACGTGGACGTACATGTGCCCTGCCCCGCGGGCGGCATAGGCATCGCACGGCAGAGACGGCCAGAGCAGCCTTTGCTCGTTGGTCCAGAACCCGTGCCCGTAGCGCCACTCATCGCGCGGGCAGTTCGCCCGGATGTCCGGGGCGACCTGCACGGCCTCGCGAAGCCAGTCCTCCGGGACGACCTGCCGATCGCCCCAGCGTCCCCAGCGCAGCCACATCAGGCCCACCCGCGCCATGTCGCGCGGCGTTGCGTCCACGTCGGCGTAGTAACCGAAGATGCCCCTCAGCGACTCGGGCGGGTGATCGAAGTTGCCGTAATGCCAGCCCCAGGACGCGCCGATGGGGTCGCGCAGCTTCTGTTCCATCAGCCGGCCCATGCCGGGGCTGTCCTCGGGGTTCTCGCTGTCGTACAGCCCGTAGGTGCGCGCGATGGCGTGGGCCAGTATGTTCATGCCGAACGTCTGGTAGTGGAACTGCGCTCCCGGCGTCTCGCCAGGCTTCATGTAGCCGGAGGTGTTGCAGATGAGCTGACGGAAGGTGATCTCACGATCCACCGGTTTGGCATGCCGGGCCGGCTTAGGGCCGCGTCCCTCCGGCACGTCCATCATCTCCGGGTAGTAGTCCACGACCCGATCGTCTGCGGAGGCGACTCTCCCCTCGGCGACGGCAATGCCGAGCACACAGGAGTGAAGCGACTTGGCAGCCGACGCCAGGGACCGCTGCCGGTCGGGGCCGACGCCCTTGTTCCACTCGGCGGCGATGCGGCCCTCCCGCACGATGACCACCCGATAGGGCTGGTCCCCCGCTTCGGCGTCGAGCCAGCGATGGGCCTGTTCGAGCCGGTCGGCGTCTATGCCCACGGCGCCGGGCTCGACGCGTTCCCATTCCTCCGCCGGGTAGGTCTCATTCATTCGGCGTTCCCTCCGGGCCACTGGCGGATGGTAGGGCAGGCCGCGCCGGGCCGTCAAGGGCCGCGCCCCGGCCGGCCGCCGCGCGGCCGCCCTCAGGGCCTCTCCGCCGCCACGGCTCCCGGATGCTGCGCCTCAGGCAGATCAGCTGCCATCCTCTGCGCGCCTTCTGTATGCCTCGCAACGCGAACTGGGGGACCGCCAGGGCAGTATGTGCGCAGCCCTTGACAGGCCCCCTGCCCCCCGCTACCGTCTGAGAGGCTATCTGAAGACCTGGATCTACTGCGGGCGGCTGCGGCAGCGCGGAGGGGATTCCTGTATCACGAGGGAGGCATGGCGATGAAGTTCAGCATGGACACGATTGGTTACGGCGGGTATTTCACGGATGGCCAGTCCCTTCCTGTGGAGGACGCGGTCCGCAAGGCGGCCGAGCTCGGCTACGATGCAGCGTGCCTCTACGCCCACCGTCCGCTGGCTTTCCCCATGGACCTGGACCAGGACCGGCGGAAGGGTCTGAAAGACCTGGCGGCGGAGCTTGACCTGGAACTGGGTGCGGTCGTCTGCTGCACCAACTTCATGAGGGGTGACCACGTACTGCTGTACCCGCAGGAGAAGGAGATCCTTTACGTGGCCGAGGCAATCAAGCTCGCAGCGGATCTGGACATGGAAGTCGTGCGCGTGTTGGCGGCGTTCTTCGGTTACTTCCGCAATCCCCACGGCCCGGATGGCTATGGCCTGACGGCGTTCGAGTCCCGTTCCAGGCGCGTGTCTCAGGGCAGGGACTACCTGGAAGCCTGGCACCACGTGAGGGAAGCATTGCGGGAAGTTGCCCTCATTGCCGGGGACCACGGCGTAGCCCTGGCGCTCCAGACGCACCCGGAGATTACGGACAACAACGAAGACACGCTGGAGATGATAGAGGAGGTCGGCGTCGCCAGCTTGAAGGTGGGCCTGGACCTTCCGCTGCTGGAATCGCAGGACCCGGACTTCATCCGGAAGACGGTGCATCGGATGAAGGACCTGATGGTATATTCGCACACGATCTCGATCGCGCCCAAGTTCACCGTCGGGGGAGCGTCGTGCGGATGGTACGAGGTGGAGCCCGGGGCGGAGGACGATCCGTGCGATTGGGAGACCTTCATGGCCGCCTGTCAGGAGATCGGCTACGACGGCTACCTGTCGGCCGAGCAGTGTTCGCCCATCATTGTGAAGGGACATAAGATCGGCGGCCTGGATACAGTCGACGAACGCTACGCGGCGTCGCTGAGGTACTTGAAGGGCATCGCCCTCAAGCTCGGCTGCTACACCGGCCACAAGGGTCTGGACTCCGGGGCCTGAGGCGCAGAGCGTTCGCACTCGGCGGCGATGCGGCCCTCCCGCACGATGACCACCCGATAGGGCTTGTCACCCACTTCGGCGTCGAGCCAGCAATGGGCTGGTCGAGCCGGTCGCGATCTATGCCTACGGCGCCGGGCTCGACGCGTTCCCATTCCTCCGCCGGGTAGGTCTCAGTCATCCGGCATCCCTCCGGTGGTTGGCTCTGTTGAGCATCCGGACCTGTGACCAAATCGCAACGGCGCGCTCCGGGCAAAGCCCCTCGTCCGTTCGAGGAATCCGCGTCTGCGATACAATATTCTGCCCGTCTGCCCGACTACATCTACAGCCCCGGCGGGACGGCACGGCATGGACAGCATCCTGGAGTCTGCGGCGGATGAACTCGACCGGCTCTGGCGTTACGTCAGGCGCCGCGTGGCCTCGCCGCACGACGCGGAAGACATCGTCCAGGAGGTCGTGCTGGCGTTCTACTCCCGCTGGAGCCTGGCGCAGCCGATCGGCAACACCGTGGCTTGGCTCTTGAGCGTCGCCGCCAACAAAGTGGTGGACCACTACCGTCGCCGGAAGCGCCGTCCGGCGTCGCTGAACGCGCCCGCCGGGCAGGACGCAGCGGCCTCGGAGTTGTGGGAGCTGGTGGAGGCGTCGGTGGCCAGTCCGGAGCAGGAGGCCGAGCGCGCAGAGCTGAGGACGGCGCTGCTGCGGGCTATCGAGGCGCTGCCGCCCGAGCAGCGTGAGGCCTTCCTGGCCACCGAGGTGGAGGGGATAGCCTACCGCGAGCTGGCCGAGCGAACGGGCGTGCCCATCAACGCCCTGCTCTCCCGCAAGCGTTACGCCGTGTTGAAGCTGCGTAAGGCGCTCGCCGAGTACTGGCAGACAGGATAGGAGGTGACCAGATGCTGAAGTCATTGCTGCGGATAGGCAAGTGGATACTGCTGGGCATCGTTGCGATCACCTGCATCGCTTTCGTGATGGGCGTGGTGGTCATGGTGCTGTGGAACTGGCTTATGCCCCAGCTCTTTGACCTGCCGCGCATCACCTACTGGCAGGCGTGGGGGCTGCTCCTGCTGGGCCACCTGCTATTCGGCGCCGGGTTCAAGGCAGATTTCCACGCCCGGCATGGCCGCAGGAACGATTTCCGAGAAACCGTAAAGGAGAAGCTCGCCCCATCCCCCGGCGATATCGAGGCGCCGCCCGAGCCTGCGACTTCGGGCTGACCGGCCGGCGGCCTTGTGCGGCGTACGGCGGCGCGGTATGAGGCCAAGGTGTCCATGCGAGAGGGCCGGACTGCCCACGGAGCAGTGAACGCTACGGGACGCTGAACATGCTGGTGAGAGTGCTGGTTGTGCTTGCCGTTCTGCTCCTGTGCCTCCTGAGTCGCAGGCCGCCGAGTGAGTTCCCCGAGTGCTACACCTTCACTCGCCATCGAAGCCATCCGCCTCTGCACCCCGCCGCTGACGTAGGAGCGCCTACCGTCGGCGGCGGAGCGCCCGCAGCACCACGCCGCCGATGGCGACCATGGCGGCCCCGGCCGCTGCCGCCAGTGCGGTCAGGCGCTTGCGCCGAGCGGCCCGGCGGGCCTCCTTGCGCGTGGGCCGCCGCCTGTCCTCCTGCTGTTCTGCCATCTCCGGGCACCTCAGACCAACTGAGAAACGACCCACATCAGCGCGCCGCCGGCGGCGCCCATCACGCCGCCCCACACCTCGAGCCACGCCAGGTGCCGGCGGCTGTGGCGCAGCACCACCTCCTTCAGCTCCTCGGTCGAGAGCCGCGCCATACCGTGCCGGACGACCGCCTCCATGTCCAGGCTGTCGGCCAGCGCATCCACCAGTGCGCGCAGGGCGGGGTTGCCCGCCGCCTGCCATTCGGTCAGGCGGGCGGTTGCCAGCCGCACACCGACGCCTAGCTCCGCGGCGACGGCCTGCCGCACGGCCCCGGCCAGACGGTCATCGCTCTCCAGCGCCTCCTCCGCCGCGGCCATCCAGTCCTCCGCCAGCTCCCGCAACCGCCCGGGCCTGGACAGCAGGACGGCCACCTCCTCCTGCACCGCGTCTATCACCCGGTAGGTCAGCACGTCGTAGTCCGTCATGCCCGTGGCGTGTCCGAACCGCCCCAGCGGCCCGCCGACCTCCTCGATGCGCTCCCGCACCAGCCAGTAGAACTCCGGCCCGTTCAGTGCCCGGCGCAGCGCATCGGCCAGGCGTCGCGCCGCAGTTTGCAGGGCCTCCCCGCCGTCCAACGCCCGCCGCGTGGCCCCCAGCGCCCTCCTCAGGCACGCGCCGGCCAGCTCGTCGGCGGCCGACGCCTGCCCCTCGGACGGGGCTTCGGACAGATGCTCGGCCAGCGAAGCCGCCTGCTCCTGCAGGCGCTCCGTGAATCCCGACTCCCGCACCGCCTGCGACACCACTTCGGGGGTCATCAGCCGTTCGGTCACCGCGCGGGCGATGGCGTCCTCTATCTGGGGCCGGTCCCGCTCGAGAATGCCGGTGTAGGGCAGCCGCAGCCGCCGACTGGGCCAGGGGTCGAACAGCGCCTTGATGGCCATCCGGTTGGTCAGGCAGCCCACCAGGGCGGCGCCGCCCACGTAGGCCAGGCCCGCCAGCCCGGCCGGCAGCCCGCCGAACCAGGCTGCCAGGCCGACGGCGGTCACCAGGGCCGATGCCAATGCCGTCCAATCGCCCTTCGTCAGCCGGAACCGGCGCCGCCCGGGCTGTGTTGACTCTGTGTTCATGCGCACGGGCATTCTTCACGCTGGCCCTGCGCCTGTCAAGCGGGGGGCGCTCCTCCCCCAATCAGCCCATCCGTTGACACTCCGGCGGACGCCGCATAGACTCGCCTCCGCACTGGCCGAAGCTTGACCGAGACACGGGAGGCAGGCAATGACGCTGGAGACGCGACCGACGCCGGGCGACACGGACTGGTTCGTCCACGACCGGTTCGGCCTGTTCATTCACTGGGGCACCTACGCGCTGGCGGCGCGGCACGAGTGGGTCAAGAGCAAGGAACAGATGTCCAACGAAAAGTACCGGAAGTACTTCGAGCACTTCGACCCGGACCTCTACGACCCGGAGCAGTGGGCGGAGGCCGCCGCGAGCGCGGGCATGAAGTACTTCGTCGTCACCACGAAGCACCACGAGGGCTTCTGCCTGTGGGACTCGGACCTGACCGACTACAAGGCCACCAACACGCCCGTCGGGCGCGACCTGCTGGCGCCCATGGTGGAGGCGTTCCGCGCACGCGGCCTGAAGGTGGGCTTCTACCACTCGCTGCTCGACTGGCACCACCCCGACTACACCGTGGACCAGTTCCACCCGATGCGCGAGGACGAGGACTACATCGCCCGGGACGAGGAGCGCGACCTGGACCACTACGTGGACTACCTGCACGGGCAGACGCGGGAGCTGCTGACCCGGTTCGGGAAGGTTGACATCATGTGGTTCGATTTCAGCGTCGCGCCGTCGGAGCGGTTCCCCGGCAAGGGCAAGGACGTCTGGCGCAGCGAGGAGCTCATAGAGATGGTCCGCGACCTGCAGCCCGGCATCCTCATCAACGACCGCCTGCAGATAGACCAGGACATCAAGACGCCCGAGCAGACGGTGCCCCGCGAGTGGGTCCGCGTGGACGGGGAGCCGGTCATCTGGGAGGCGTGCCACACCTTCAGCGGCTCGTGGGGCTACTACCGTGACGAGGAGACCTGGAAGAGCGTGGACCAGCTCGTCAGGCTGCTCATCGAGTGCGCCAGCAAGGGGGGCAACCTGCTGCTGAACGTCGGCCCGACCGGGCGGGGCGAGTTCGACCATCGGGCCCTGGACCGGCTGGCCGGCGTGGGCCGCTGGATGAAGCGCCACTCCCGCTCCATCTACGGCTGCGCGCAGGCGCCGGAGGAGTTCGACTGCCCCCGCGACTGCCGCTACACCTACAACCCGGAGACCGGGCGGCTCTACCTGCACGTCTTCAGCTGGCCGTTCCGCCACCTGTGGCTACGCGGCATGGCCGGGCGCGTCAGGTACGCCCAGCTACTGAACGACGCCTCCGAGGTGGGCATGAAAGGGGCCGAAGAGGGGGACGACCTGCGGTTGGAGTTGCCGGTCAAGAAGCCGCCGGTGACCGTGCCCGTCATCGAGCTGTTCCTGCGCGGCTGACCGAACTCAGAGCCGCTTGAACCGGGCGACCACCTGGCTCGCCTTCTCGAACGAGACCGGCGGGGGCAGCACGCCAGCAGAGGGCAGGAAGATGCCCCGCCGGTCCGGGCAGGCAGCCAGGTCCTGCCCCACCGTCTCGACTATGGTCTCCACCGACTCCAGCCAGAGCGTGGCGTTCGTGCCCCCGATCAGGGCCTTGCTCGGCATGCGCGCGCGCCCGTCGGCGAGCATGGTGTCCCCCACCGGGGGGGTGGTGAACGCCTCGTTGACCTGCGCCGGCAGCCCATCAATCATCTCCAGCAAGGCGTTCAGCTTCCCGCACATGTGGTGGACGGCGACCAGGCCGTGGTCGCGAATCAGCTGCCCGTAGTCGGTCAGGTGGGGCACGCAGAACCGCTCGAACAACTGCGGGCTGATGAGTGTGGTGGACGTGTTCTCGATCAGCCAGAAGCTGTCCGCCGCCACGTGCGGCAGCAGGACGCGCAGCTCGGCCATCCGGTCAGCGTGCATCAGGTCGAGCGTCTCGCCGAACAGCTCCGGCTCGTCGTGCAGCAGATACATCGTCTGCTCGGCCCCGCAGACGTGCTCGACCATGTTCATCAGCGGCGACGGCCCGACGCCGGTGATGGTGAAGGCGTCCCTCGCCTCCAGTTCCTGCTGCCGCCGGGCCCACTGCTGCGCCTCGTGCGGCGCGACTGCGTAGGCGGCATCCTCGAAGAGCCAGCGCAGGCGGCGCAGGTCGTCCACCGCCTGGACGGGGAACCGCGTCGGGTGCCAGGATTCCGTGTAGCAGTCGAAGGTCTCCTCGGCGACCAGCAGCCCGTCGGGCGTCTCCATGACGGTCCGACGCAGGCCGTCCTCAGAGGTGACGCTCCAGTCCACGTGGGGCGTCTCGCGGGCGGCACCGGCCCAGCAATCCAGCATCAGGTCACATCCTGCGCGCCGGAGCAGCTCCTCCGCTCTCATGTCGCAGTAGGGGGCCGGCTGGGACGACTGCCACGTGCGGTTGGTCATCTTCAGCCAGACCGGGAGGCGGTCCACCTCCTCCAGACGCAGCGTCGCCAGAATGCGCTCGCGGTTGGTCATGGTCCCGGTGCTGCTCTGGGCGGCGGCGCTCATTCGATATCCTCAACGGCAGACACAGGCGGGAACAGCAGAAAACCGCAGATGCACGCAGATGAACGCAGATTGCGACGATCCTGAACGCTGGAGTGTGGCGTCAGAGATGACATAGGAAGCCCTATCTGCGTCCATCCGCGGCTACTTGCGGTTCCTCAAAGCCCCAGGCGCCGCTTGCACTCATCGAGTATCTGGACGGTCCGGCTGGCGCCGACGCGGGTCACGCCCAGCGCCCGCACCTCCAGCAGGCGGTCGAGGCTGCGCACGGCGCCGGCGGCCTTGACCTGGACTCCGGGCGCGGAGTGCTCGCGCATCAGCTTCAGATCGTGGTCGGTCGCCCCCGCGTAGGAGTATCTCCCGTCCGGGCCCTTCACGTAATTGTAGCCGGTGCTGGTCTTGACCCAGTCGGCGCCGACCTCGCTGCATATCTCGCACAGCGCGATCTTGTGGTTGTCCTCCGGGAGCAGGTCGTTCTCGAAGATGACCTTGACGGGCGCGCCGCCTTCGTGCGCCGCGTTGACCACCTGGCGGATATCGGCGCGGACGAAGTCCCAGTCCCCGCTGAGCACCTTGCCGATGTTGCACACCATGTCCAGCTCCTCCGCGCCGTCGGCCAGGGCGCGCCGGGCCTCGGCAACCTTCACCGCCGTGGTGTGCCCGCCGTCGGGGAAGCCGACGGTGGTGGTGACCTTCGTGGCGCTGTCGGCCAGCAGCTCCGCCGCGCGGGCGGTGAAGTAGGGCTTGATGCAGACGGTGACCGTCCCGTATTGGTCGGCGATGCGGCAGCCCTCCTCCAGCTCGGCGTCCGTCATGGACGGGCTCAGGAGGCTGTGGTCAATCATGCCCGCTATGTCTTCGTAGGTGTAGTCCATCCGCTGCTCTCTCCTTCGGCGGGTCACGCCATGTACTGTCTGAGGAACCGGGCGCTCTGGATGAGCGCCGCCTTCCGCCGCTCGAGCGAACCCTCGTAGGCCCGATCCTCTACCTCGACGCAGACGGGCCCGTCGTATCCCACGTCGGTCAGCACGCTGAAGAACCGCCCCCAGTCCACGTCGCCCAGTCCGGGCAGCTTCGGCGTGTGGAACTGGAGCGGGTGCGCCAGCACGCCCACATCGTCCAGCCGGTGCACGTCCACGCGGGCGTCCTTGGCGTGGACGTGGAAGATGCGGTCGGCGAACTCGCGCAGCGGCGCCACGGGGTCAATGCCCTGCCAGATCAGGTGCGAGGGGTCGTAGTTCAGCCCGAAGTGCTCGCTCGGTATCTCCTCGAACATGCGCCGCCAGATGGCCGGGCTGTGGGCCAGGTTCTTGCCGCCGGGCCACTCGTCCTCGGTGAACAGCATGGGGCAGTTCTCGATGCCGATGCGCACGCCGTGCTGCCCGGCGAACTCGGCCAGCGGCGGCCAGCGATCCTGGAAGACCGGCCAGTTCTCGTCCACGCTCTTGCGCGGGTCGCGCCCGATGAAGGTGTTGACCACCGTGACGCCGAGCATCGGCGCGGCGGCGATCACGCGCCGGATGTGCTCGATGTAGAAGGCGGCCTCCTCCTCGTCGGCCGCCAGGGGGTTGGGGTAGTAGCCCAGCCCGCTGATACTCACGCCGGCTTCGTGCAGGACCGCCTTGATGCGGTCGGCCTCGCCCTGGTCGAGTTCGGTTACGTCCACGTGCGTCACGCCGGCGTATCGGCGCTCCGCCTTGCCCGGCGGCCAGCACATCAGCTCGACGCACTCGAAGCCCGCCTCAGCGGCGAACTCCACCACCGCCTCCAGCGACAGGTCCGGCAGAATCGCGCTGCACAGCCCAAGCTGCATGGTGTTTCCCCTCGCAGGTGGAAACGGCTCATCGCTCCGGCGGTCATGGTAGCCGGACCGGACGGGCTGTCAAGCCCGCCGCGTCAGTCCAGCTCGACGACGCGCCCGTTTTCGGCGGACTCGGTGGCGGCGTCGAAGACGCGCATCAGCTCGAGCATCTCAGCGAGCTTCACCGCCGGCTCGGCCTCCCCTTCGAGCGTCTCGGCGATGTTGCGGTAGTAGGACTTCCAGGTCCCCCGCACCGGTTCGAGCACGCGCTCCGCGCGCCGGCCGTCCACGGGCTTCAGCAGACGCGCACGCTCGCTGGCCGGCTCCTCGGCGGCGTCTATGTCGCCCTTGCGCAGCGCGGACTCCTGCGGGTCGAGTCCGTACTTGACCAGCCCGCCCTCGTCGCCCAGCACAAACCAGCGCGGCTTCGGCGCGGCGCCCAGGTTGCTGATCTCCACTTCGTAGAGCACCCCGTTCGCGAACTCGAGCACCACGTGCCCGTAGCTGCCGATGTCTACTCCCGGGCGGCGCTGCTGGATGCGGCAGAAGACGCTCCGCACCGGCGCGGGGACGAGCTGGAGCGCCTGGTCCACCAGGTGG
>CAYFVS010000389.1:0-1725 GCA_964346565.1 uncultured candidatus Brocadiaceae bacterium
GCGCGGCCTGGCGGACATGGCGGCACTGATGGAGGAACTGCCGGAGCAGTTCGAGCTGGCGCGGCTCATTCACGGGCGGACGCCGCGCGGCCTGTCCGGCTGGAAGCCGCCCAACAGCCCCTGCGGCGGAGACTGGAACCTGCACGTGCTGCTGGGCATGGCGGGCTTCCCGGTCACGGCGGCTCATCGGTTCGAGCCTGGCGCGCCGGGGTTCGTCTTCGGCTATCACGTGCTGGACGACCCGGCCTGGTGGGACGCCGTTGAGTCCGCGCTTGAAGCGGACCGCCCCGTGGTGACCACTGATTGCTTCCTGTGGGCGGCCCACCCCATCGCCCACGGCAACCGGCTGGACCTGGACGCCTTGCGCGAGCGCGCGGTGGTGGTGCCGGAGCTGACCGATCGGAACGAGTGGCCGGCCCTGGAGGCGCTGCCGCAGACCGAGCTGGACGCCATGCGGGACGAGGCGTGCGCGCGGCTGGGCGTCTCCTTTCACGCGCCGCCGGGGGTCTCGCTGCACCTGTTCGGCGACGACGTGGCGGTGGTGGAGAGCTTCCTGGACGAGCCCGTCTCGTGCATGCTGCACCTGGACGGCTGGGGCGGCATGGAAGCGGCGCTGCGCATACCACGGGACGGCGCATACGAAGTGGGGCAGGAGGAGGTCCACCTGCCTGCACGCTCGCTGCTCGCGCTCCGCCGGGTCTGATGCTCTGCTATCGTGGACCGGATGGACGAGAGGACCCTCCAGCAGACCGGCCGACGGCTGCTCCGCTGGTACGAGCAGAACCGCCGCGACCTGCCCTGGCGTGACCAGCCGACTCCCTATCGCGTCTGGGTCAGCGAGGTCATGCTCCAGCAGACGGCCGTCGCCACCGTTATCCCCTACTTCGCGCGCTGGATGGAGCGGCTGCCCGACGTGGCCTCGCTGGCGGGTGCCACGGAGCGTGACGTGCTGAACCTGTGGGAAGGGATGGGCTACTACACGCGCGCCCGGCGCCTGCGCGACGCGGCGCGGCAGGTAATGGAGCGGTTCGGCGGGCGCCTGCCGGACGAGCGCCAGGAACTGCTCTCCCTGCCGGGCATCGGTCCCTACGTCGCGGACGCCATCCTGAGCATGGCGTTCGGGCGGGACTCGGTGGCGCTCGATGCGAACGTGGTGCGTGTCATGATGCGCCTGCTGGGCGTACGGGGGAAGGCGGCTGCGGCCGACGTGCGACGTCGCGTGCTCCGGGCGGCCCGCACGGCCATGCCGGCGGGCAGGTCAGGTGCCTTCAACCAGGCTCTGATGGACTTCGGCAGCCTGGTCTGCCGTCCGAGGCGTCCGCGGTGCCCCGAGTGCCCGTTGAGCGATTTGTGCCAGGCGCGGCGGGAGGGGACGCAGTACGACATCCCCGCCGTCGAGCCGCGTCGGCTGAGGAAGGTCCGCACGGCAGTGGCCGTCTTCCTGCGGGTGAGTGAGGCCTACATACAGAAGCGGCCTGCCGAGGGCATGTTCGCCGGGATGTGGGAGTTCCCCGGCGGGAAGGCGCGCGAGGGCGAGAGCCCGGCGCACGCCGTCGTGCGCGAGTGCCGGGAGGAGCTGGGCGTCGAGTGCGCCGTGGGGCGCAAGCTGGTCGAGCTGACCCACTACTACACAGTGTTCGAGGTCCAGCTCCACGCGTTCCTTTGCCCGCCGGCGGAGGGCCTGCCGCAGGACGACGCGCACCGGTGGGTCCCGGTGGTCGAGCT
>CAYFVS010000390.1:0-11140 GCA_964346565.1 uncultured candidatus Brocadiaceae bacterium
ATGATAGTCAGTTGGCCGTCCAGCGTCAACCGCTGCAGGGCCGTGGGCATTCTTGACCCGCGGCGCCGGGCCAGATATGATGCTTGCGGACGAATGGTACACACTGTGCAAGCAAGGGCGCCCCTCGTTCACCTGCTGGCCGGGGTCCTGGTCTGTGCCGGTTGTGCGGCCGTGCCGCTTCAGCCGCCGGCTCAGCCTGCACAATGGCAGCAGCGCCTGGAGCGGGTGGAGCGCGAGGGCGAGCGCCTGGCGGGGCACGGCAGCGCGGCGCCGGACCGCGAGGATGCGACAGAGGAGGCGTCGCTGGCGGCGCGGCGCGAACTGGCCGAGACCGTCGGCAGTTATGTCCGGGAAGTGCTTGCCGAGTTCTTCGCCGACCGGTTGGACCAACCCATTCGCGACAGGCCCCTCAGACGGCAGTTGGTTGCCGACGTTGCGACGGCAGCGGCGGCAGCCGTGCTCCGTGAGACGACCGACGCGGATACATGGCAGGCGGACGACGGCGCAGCGCACGCGATCGTCAGCGTCCCGGCCGAGCAGGTGCACGACCACGCGATCGCACGGCT
The DNA here is from genome assembly GCA_964346565.1 of uncultured candidatus Brocadiaceae bacterium. Taxonomy (GTDB): domain Bacteria; phylum Planctomycetota; class Brocadiia; order SM23-32; family SM23-32; genus JAWOCH01. The sequence continues at coordinate 567 of CAYFVS010000390.1, forward strand.
GCGCTCCATGCTGGCCTCTCAGAACCCATTCCCCGGGGACGCTGAGCAGGTAAGCTCTGAAGCGGCAGCGTACCTGCGCGCCGTTTCGCGCCGCCAACGCCTGCGCGCCGTGCTGTCCGCTCCGCCTCCGGAGGGCGCCGCTCCGCCCAGGTGGCTGGCGCGGGCGCGTCACCCGGAATACCCCGCCGAGCAGTTCTTCCTGGTGGTGGGCATGGGACCCGACCCCGAAGCGGCCGGTGAGGACGCCAGGGCGCTGTTGCTTGCGCGGCTGAACGGGACGCTGGGCGAGCTGCGCGAGGAGCTGCGCGCCTCGGCCGGTGAGGACGCGCTGAGCCGCAACGCGCGGTTCGTGCGCAGCGCAGAAGTCAGCTTTGCCAGCTCCGAACTGGCCACGGTGCGGGGGGTGGACCACTGGCGGGACCCCGTAAGTGGGACGGTGTACGTGCTTTCGGCACTGAACCGGGAGACCGCCGCGCTGGTGGTCCGGGGGCAGTTGGCCGAAAGCGCCGATCACGCGACGCAGTTGCTGGCCGCCGCGCGAAACCAGGCTAAGGCGGGCAACTGCCGGGAAGCACTGGACGACGACGTGGCTGCGCTGGAGGCGGCGCAGAGGGCCTTGTGCCTGCAGATGAAGGGGCTCGTGCTGGCGTCTGCCGACGCTGGGAACCAGTTCCGGGAGGCGCTGCCGGAACCCCTCGTGGAGGAGGCGCGCCTCCATCTGGAAGAGGTCCTCGGGCGAGTCAACGTGACCGTGGTCTCCGGCGACGATCAGTGGTTGGCACCGGGCCGGCCGCCGGTGCAGCCTCTTGTCGCACTCGTCACGGCCGGCCCCGTCGCGACACCGCTGCCGGGGGTGCCGGTGCGGCTGCGCGTGCAGAGCACCGGCGCCGAACTCGGCCAGACCTCTACTGATGAGGAGGGCGTGGCCACCTGGCGACTGGCGAGAGCGCCGACTGGGGTCGGCGCTGACGGCGTGCTGCTGGCCCAGCTTGACCTGGCTGCTCTCGCCCCGGGGATGGACCTATCGGACCTCCCCGTCCCGTCGGCGAGTTTCGAGTTCGTGCTCCGCTCCGGGGCGAACACATCGTTCGTGGTCATGGCGCGCGGAGACGTTTCTGCGGAGTTCGAGCCGGCCCTGGAGGCTGTCCTTCAGCACTACGGCCTGCGCCCCGTGGAACCGGAGCTGCTGCTTCGCCACCTGAAAGCTCTCGGACCCACCGAAGAGCCGTTGGACGCAGAGGTGCTGGACGTCTTCTCAGAGTTGCGCGACGCCCTCGGCAGAGGTCACTTCCTGCTGGTCGTATGGGGCGGGGCTGAGACGGAGATCATGGACCGCGTGCAGACCGATCAGGGGGAGCTGTGCATAGCACGCTGTGCGTTCGATTTCCGGCTTCTCGACCCGGACCTGCCCGGAGTGGACAAGCGGCTGGCGACGGTCAGCGGCGCCGGTCAGGGCGCGTCCCTGGACGGCCCTGAAGAAGCCGGGAGCCGGGCCACGACCGACGCTCTGTCGACCGTCCGTGACCAACTGCGCCATTCGCTGCGCGACCGGTTCGGTGCCCCGGCGCCGGGTTGAGCCGGGCGGCGCCTGTGCTCTTGATTTCCCGGGCACAATCTATTACCATTTCGTCGTGTGGGGGGCAGTAGCCATGTCAATGGAGCCCCGCCACCGCGAGGCGACCAGTGTTGACGAACTGATGAAGGAGAACAAAGATTCCGGACTACCGGGTGAACGAGCGAGTCCGGGCCGAGACGGTGAGGCTGATCGGTCCGGACGGTGATCAGTTGGGCATTGTATCGCGTAAGGACGCGCTGAACGAAGCCGGCGAGCGCGAGTTGGACCTTGTCGAAGTAGCTCCCAACGCTGATCCGCCGGTCTGCAAGCTGCTCGATTACGGCAAGTTCAAGTACCGGCAGAAGAAGAGGCGTCAGGGCCAGAAGCACCACCGGGCAAGACGCAAGGAGATCCGGATCGGCCTGACCAGCCAGGAACATGACCTGGGCTTCAAAGCAGACCGCGTGCGGGAGTTCCTGGCGGAACACGACAAGGTGATGATCTCCATGCAGCTCCGCGGCCGCGAGAAGGCCCACGGCACGCTGGCCATGGAAACGATGCAGGAGTTCGCCAGTCGCTTCGACGACATTGCACAGGTCGAGAAGGGGCCCGAACGCTCCAGCGTCGGCCGGGTGACGATGCTCCTGAAGCCCAAGTAATCTGCCGACGAACTCGCAGCCGATCTCCTGCGCAGCGGGCAGGCCCCAGTTGCGGATATTAGGAGACCGCCATGTCCGCCAAGACGCACAAAGGCATTCGGAAACGCATGAAGAGGACCGCTTCGGGCAAAGTGTTGCGCGGGCGCAACTACAGTCGACACCTGCGCAGTCACAAGTCCGCCAAGCGGAAGCGTGAGCTGCGCAAGTGGAAGGAACTCTCCGACGCGGACCGCAAGCGCCTCGAGCGGCAGTATGGCAGCATCTGTCCGCGCTGAGGCCCGCGCCCCCCTACTCCGACCCGGACCTGAACGATGAGAACCAGAACAGGCCACGTTCGCAGCAAGCGCCACAAGCGGGTGCTGAAACAAGCACGCGGCTACCGCGGCGCGCGACACAGGACCTACCACGCGGCGAGGGAAACGCTGCGGCGGGCCATGTGGTACTCCCGCCTTGGGCGCCGCCAGAAGAAGCGCGACTTCCGACGCCTCTGGATCACCCGCATCAACGCTGCTGCGCGCATGAGAGGCATCAGCTACAGCAGGTTGATCGGCGGACTGAACAGGGCCGACGTGGCGCTGAACCGGAAGGTGCTGGCCAATCTGGCCCTGACTGACGAGCCCGCCTTCGACCGGCTGGTTGAGACGGCCCGAGAGGCCCTCTGAGCAGCCTCGCCGCCGCTGTCCCCCAACGGACGCCATCGGCAGTGAACGACCCTCGACAGGACATGCTCCAGGAAGCCCGCCGGGCCCTGTCCGAGGCGGCCACCCGCCAGGATGTCGAGCAGGTCCGGGTGCGCCTGCTGGGCCGCAAAGGAGCACTCGCTAAGCTGTTCTCGCAGATCCCCGAGCTGCCCTCCGCGGAGAGGCCCGAGGCCGGCAGGGCCGCCAACCGGCTGAAGCAGCAGATCAGCGACCTGGTCGAGGAAGCGTTCGCAAGGGTCTCTGAGGCGGAAGCCGAGGAACGACCGCTCGCGGACCCCACGCTGCCTCCGCTACGCCCGCCCCGCGGCCACATCCATCCCATCACACGGACCATTGAGGAGATGACGGACATATTCCGCGTGATGGGCTTCGACGTGGTGGAGAGCCCGGAGGTGGAAACCGAGTGGTACAACTTCGAGGCACTCAACATCCCGCCCGACCACCCGGCGCGAGACAACTGGGACACCTTCTACGTGACCGACCAGGTCCTGCTCCGCCCGCACACGTCGCCCGGCCAGATCAGGGCGATGGAGCAGACCAAGCCGCCCATCCGGTTGGTCGTGCCCGGCCGCTGTTTCCGGCGGGACACAGAGGACGCGACCCATTTTTCGACCTTCCATCAGCTCGAAGGTCTGATGGTTGGCGAAGGCGTCAGCTTCGGCGACCTGAAGGCAGTGCTTCACATCTTCGCCCGGTTATTCTTCCGCCGGGATGTGGAGGTGCGCTTCCGGCCGAGCTTCTTCCCCTTCACCGAGCCCAGCGCGGAGGTGGACTGCACCTGCGTCATGTGTGGCGGAGACGGCTGCCGCACCTGCTCGTACTCCGGCTGGCTGGAAATCCTGGGGGCCGGCATGGTTGATCCCGAGGTCTTCGAAGCCGTCGGCTATGACCCGGAGCGGTACACGGGTTTTGCGTTCGGCTTCGGAGTCGAGCGCCCGGCCATGCTCAAGTACAACATCGAGGACGGCCGGCTCTTCTACCAGAATGACGTGCGTTTCCTCGAGCAGTTCTGAGCAACCGAAGGTGCAAACAAGCTACAAGTGGCTCAACGACTACTGCGAGTTCGACCTGCGCCCCCATGAGCTGGCGGACCGGCTGAGCAACGCGGGGCTGAACGTCGAGACTTACGAGCCCCGCGGGGACGACTGGTCGCTGGACGTGGAGGTCACCTCGAACCGCCCTGACTGTCTGTGCCACCTCGGGTTGGCGCGGGAGGTGGCGGCGCTGACCAGCGGCACAGCGGTCCGCCCGGACTTCGAGTACCCGGTCGCCGACCTGGAGGAGTTCGACCAGGTCTCCTCGGTAGAGGTCACCTGCCCGGCCCTGTGCCCCCACTACACGGCGCGCCTGGTCCGTGGCGTGCGGGTCGGCCCGTCGCCGGAGTGGCTGCGGCAGCGCCTGGTCGTCTGCGGCGTCCGGCCGGTCAACAACGTGGTGGACATCACCAACTACGTGATGCTGGAGTGCGGCCAGCCGCTGCACGCGTTCGACTTCGGCCTGCTGGGCGGCCGCAGGATAGTAGTGCGCCGGGCCGAACGGGGGGAGACCATCACCACCATTGACGGCACCGAGGTCGAACTCAGCGGCGAGGAGTGCATCATCGCCGATGCCTACCACGCCGTGGCCGTGGGCGGCGTGATGGGTGGGCTCGAGTCCGAGATCAACGAGGCCACCACGGACGTGCTGCTGGAGGCGGCGCGTTTCGACCCCGTCAGCATCCGGCGCACCAGCCGGCGACACGGCATCGCCAGCGAATCGTCCTACCGCTACGAACGGGGTGTAGACCCGGAGATCACCGACTGGGCCTCCCGTCGGGCATGCGCCATGATTGCGGAGCTGGCCGGCGGGGAGATACTGCCCGGGGTCGGCGTCGTGCGCACTGACGAGGCGGTCACCCCCGAGGTCACGCTGCGCTCGTGCCGCCTCGAGTTGTTGCTGGGGATCCAGGTGCCGCCTGATACCGTGCGCAGCATCTTCGGCGGCCTGGGCCTTCAAGTGGTGGACGAGGGCAAAGATGCCATCACCGTGCGCGTACCGAGCTGGCGAGGGGACCTGCGGCGCGAGGTGGATCTGATCGAAGAGGTCGCCCGCGTTTACGGCTACGACCGCATCGGCGAGACCACCGACATGCCCATCCGCGCCGTCGCGCCTTCCGACGCAGAGCTGGTGCGCCGCCGGGCCCGACGCCTGATCGCCGGCGCGGGGTTCACCGAAGTGGTCACGCGCAGCCTGATGAAGCCCGACGAACTCCAACTCAGCCAGCCCTGGACCGACGCCGAGCCCATCGCCGTGCGCAACCCTACGACGGCCGAGCGCACCCACCTGCGGCTGACCTGCATGGCGAACGTGCTGCGCACCAGGCGGCTCAACCAGGCTTACGGGATGGAGCACGCGGACCTGTTCGAGCTGAGCCGCGTCTACCTGCCCCGCGAGGACGAGCAGCTTCCCGAGGAGAAGCTGTGCCTGGCGCTACTGACGGACCAGGAGAAGGGACTGCGCGTGCTGAAGGGCGTTCTGGCGAACCTGTGCGACGAGCTGGGCATCGAGGAGCACGTCGAGCAGACCCCCGAATGCGCCGGGCCGTTCAGATCCGAGCAGGCCCTCACCTTGCGCCTGGACGGGGAGTTGCTGGGGGTAGCGGGAGTGCTGGACGACCGGTTCGCCGAGGAGCTGGACCTGCGGCGCTGCCCCGCCTTGATGGAAGTGGACTTCGACCTGCTGACCCGTGAGGCGCGCATCGTCCGCGCCGCCCGCCCGCTGCCGACCTACCCCGCCGCGACCCGCGACCTGGCTGTAGTGGTCAAGGGGAACGTCCTGTGGGTGGACATCGAATCATCCGTGCGCGCGCACGCCCCCGAGACGCTAGAGACGGTGGAGATGTTCGACGTTTACCGGGGCGAGGGGCTCCCGGAAGACGCGAAGAGCGTAGCTTTCTCGCTGACCTTCCGCCGCCCGGACGGGACTATCACCTCCGAGGAAGCCGAACAGGCACGGAAGGCCATCCTGTCGGGGCTGGCGGAGGACCTCGGCGCGCGGCTGCGCTGAGAGGCGCGGCTCTGGGCGGCGCCTGTTGACAACCTCCCAGCCCGACCCTACCATACGCCGTTGCCCGGCGCCCCGCCGGCTCCCGCCCATCTCGCGCTCTGGTTCGGGGATTCGCATGTTCGAGAAGGTTGCCATCATCGGACCGGGGCTCATCGGCGGCTCGATGGGTATGGCGATGCGGCAGCGCGACCTGGCTGCCAGCGTCGTGGGCATCGGACGGCGCCGACAGTCCCTGGAGCGTGCCCTGCAGGTGGGCGCCGTGGACGAGGTGACGCTGGACGTGGCTGAGGGCGTCTCCGGGGCAGACCTTGTCGTGCTGGCAACTCCCGCCTCGGCGTTCGGCTCGCTGCTGGAGCGGGCCGCCCCCGCACTCAAGCCCAACGCCGTGTTGACCGACGTGGCCAGCACCAAGGTGGACGTGGTCGAATGCGTGAGCACGGCCCTGCGCGAGCGGCCGGACGTCGCATTCGTGCCCGCCCACCCCATCGCCGGCAGCGAAAGACGCGGCCCCCTTGCCGCCGATGCGGAGCTGTTCGAAGGGGCCGTCTGCATCCTGACCCCCATGACCAACACGTTCCCCGACAGCAAAAAGGCCGTAGCGCGCCTGTGGCAGGCCCTCGGTGCGCGCACGGTCAGTATGACTCCGCAGGCTCACGATCGCCTGGTGGCGCGCATCAGCCACCTGCCGCACCTGACCGCCGTGGCCCTGATGGCCCTGGTGGCGCCGGACGAAGCGGAACTGAGCGGTGGCGGCCTGCGCGATTCGACCCGCGTGGCCAGCGGCGACCCCGACCTGTGGCGCGAGATATGCCGGGCGAACAGGGGCGCAATCCGGGAGGCGCTCGTTGACCTGATCGCCGTCCTCAAGGAGATGGCAGACGCCCTCCAGCGCGGCGACATGGACGCCCTGCACCGCATGTTGGAGGAGGCCAAGCAGAAGCGCGACACCACCATCGCCTCTCACGAAGGAGAGGGCCAGTAGCAATGCAGTACCGGATCGAGGTGATCCACAGAAAGGACTGCAAGGACCCCGACGGCCTCAGCGCGCTGGCCGATGTGCGCGACCTGGGCATCGAGGGCGTTGAGGACATACACGCCTTGAACGTCTTTCTGGTGGACGGGGAACTCACGCGGAAGCAGGTCTGCCGGCTGACCGAGGAACTGTTCCTCGACCCCGTGGTGCACCAGTACCGCATCTGCGGCCCTGACCAGGACGAATGGCCGTGGGCTGAGGGGCCGGGCGTTCACTCCATCGAGGTCAAGCGCAAGCCCGGTGTCATGGATCCCGTCCAGCAAAGCGCGCTGAAGGCCGCCCGGGACCTGGGCCTCTCTGAGGGTACAGAGGCTATTCGCACGGCCGAGAAGTACCTGATCCGGGGCAAGCTCAGCCGGCAGCAGCTCGAACGGATCGCCTGGAAGGCCCTTGCCAACGACACTATCGAGGAAGTGCACATAGACCAGCCCGAGGTCGCCTATCCCCTGCACGCAGTGCGGTATGAGTTCGAGCGGGTGCGCGTGCCGCTGCGGGCGGCGGACGATGAGAAGCTGATGGCGATCAGCCGGGAGGGCGTCCTGTCGCTCTCGCTGGAGGAGATGCGCACCATCCAGGCCCACTTCCACAAGCTGGGCCGCGACCCGACGGACCTCGAACTCGAGGTGCTCGCTCAGACCTGGAGCGAGCACTGCGTGCACAAGACCCTCAAAGGCCACATCATCTACGAAGGACCCGTGCCCGAGGGATGGCAAGACCACCTCGACGCGGGCGGGCGGCTGGTGCTGGACAACCTGCTGGCGCAGACAGTGGCGCGCGCGACTCTCGAACTGGATCGGCCCTGGTGCATCAGCGTGTTCAAAGACAACGCGGGCATCATCGGATTCGACGAGCAGAACGCCGTCTGCTTCAAAGTCGAGACGCACAACCACCCCAGCGCCATCGAGCCCTACGGCGGCGCGAACACCGGTATCGGCGGGGTCATCCGCGACCCGCTCGGCACCGGACTCGGTGCCAGGCCGGTGCTGAACACCGACGTGTTCTGCTTCGGGCGGCCGGACATGCCGGAAGAGGAGGTGCCGCCGGGCGCGCTGCACCCGCTGCGGGTCATGAAGGGCGTGGTGGCAGGCGTCCGCGACTACGGCAACCGCATGGGCATCCCCACGGCGAACGGCGCCGTCTACTTCGACCAGCGGTACACGGGCAACCCGCTGGTTTACTGCGGCAACCTGGGCGTAATCCCCCGCAACCGGGTCAGCAAAGGCGCCCGGCCGGGAGACCTGGTCGTGGTGCTGGGAGGCAGGACGGGCAGAGATGGCATACACGGCGCAACGTTCAGCTCAGTCGAGCTGACCAGCGAGAGCGAGGAGGTCTCCAGCGGAGCCGTGCAGATCGGCAACCCGATCACCGAGAAGAAGGTGTTGGACACGCTGATGGAGGCCCGCGACCGCGGCCTCTACACGGACATCACCGACTGCGGCGCAGGGGGGCTGAGCTGCGCCGTCGGGGAGATGGGCGAGCGCATCGGCGCGGAAGCGGAGATCGAGGACGTGCCGCTCAAGTACCAGGGCCTCTCCTACACCGAGATCTGGATATCCGAGGCGCAGGAGCGCATGGTCATCGCCGTGCCGCCGGAGAACCTGGACGAGCTGATGCACATCTTCGAGGGCGAGGACGTCGAGGCTACGGTGATCGGCCGCTTCAACGACGATGGCATGTTGCGCGTTACCTACGGCGGCAACACGGTGGTCGAGCTGGAGATGGACTTCGTCCACAACGGCCTGCCCGGATTCCGCGGCGAGGCGTGCTGGGAGCCGCCCTCCCTGCCTGATCCGTTGGTGGAGCATTCCTGGGCCGACCGGGCGGCCGACTGCCGCCGGGCTCTGGAGGGACCGGACGATTACGCAGTGGCCCTCCAGCGCATCCTGGCCGCGCCCAACGTTTGCTCGAAGGAATGGATCATCCGCCAGTACGACCACGAGGTCCAGGGACAGACCGTGGTCAAACCCCTCGTCGGCGCCCGCAACGACGGGCCGGGTGACGGCTGCGTGATCACCCCCATCCTGGACTCACCGCGGGCGGTTGCCGTCGCCTGCGGGCTCAACCCGAAGTACGGGGACATTGACACGTATCACAGCGCGGCGTCGGCCATGGACGAGGCGCTGCGCAACCTGACGGCAGTCGGCGCGTCCATCGAGCGGGCGGCCATCCTGGACAACTTCTGCTGGGGCAACACGCGTCGCCCCGAGCAGCTTGGAACGCTGGTGCGCGCCGCCCTGGCGTGCTACGACTTCGCCATCGGCTTCGGCGTGCCGTTCATCAGCGGGAAGGACAGCCTCAACAACGAGTTCAACACGGGCGAGGAAGTCATCGCCGTCCCCCCCACTCTCCTTATCAGCGCCATCGCCGTGATGGACGACGCGCGAAGGGCGGTGACCATGGACCTGAAGGGGGTGGGCAGCCGCCTCTACCTGGTCGGCGCGACCTATCCCGAACTGGGCGGCAGCCACTACCTGGAACTGTCCGACCTGACGGGCATGACCGTGCCGCAGGTCCGCGTCGAGGCCGCCCGACGCGCAATGCTCGCGGTTCATTCGGCAATCCGCGAGGGGTTGGTGCGGGCGTGTCACGACCTTTCCGAGGGCGGCCTGGGCGTGGCGGCGGCGGAGATGGCATTCGCCGGCGAGGTCGGTCTTCGCCTCTCGCTGAAGCAGGTGCCGTGGTCCGGGCCGGAGGAGCACCGGCTCGATCCGGTGGTCCTGTTCGGCGAGTCCAACAGCCGGTTCCTGGTGGAGGTCCGCCCGGAGAACGCGCAGGCCTTCGAACGAGCCCTGGAGGGCTGTCGCTGTGCCTGCATCGGTGAGACGGTTGAGGCCGACGCCCTGACGGTCACCGGCCTTGGCGGCGATGCCCTTCTGAACGCCCCTCTTGCGCAGCTCAAAGCGGCCTGGCAGACGCCGCTCCTGCCACATTGACAGTCCTTGTCAAGCCTCGCCTTTTCGGCCTCTCCTGCTTGACAGAACGCGCGCCTGTCCCATAGAATAAAGGGTGGCCGTCGTGTGGGAGGGCTACACACCCGCGTAGCGGCTAGAGCGCGGAAGTAGTCGGGACGGTAGTGGTCAGCTCCGGTGTGCTGCCCAGGTGCTTTTTTGGCCTGTGCGAGCTTTGCTCGTGCCGGCTGGGCGGAACACCCTTTTTTTCATCACGGGCCGACTCATGCAAGGCAAAGAGATACTGCGGTTGGTTGACAGTCTCCACCGCGACAAGGACATCGCCGAGGAGGTCATCTTCCAGGCGATCGAAAGCGCCCTGCAGTCCGCCGCACGCAAGTACTACGGGCCCGATGAGGAGGTGGATGTCGAGATAGACCGGGAGACGGGCGAAGTAGCCGCCATCCACGGGGACCGCAAAGTCGAACCGGAGACCCTTGGCCGCATCGCCGCCCAGACTGCCAAGCAGATCATCATCCAGAAGATCCGCGAAGCGGAGAGTCAGACCATTTACGAGGAGTACATAGACCACGTCGGCGACCTGGTGACCGGGACCGTGCAGCGGTTCGAGGGTGGGGCCATCATCGTGAACCTGCCCCGGACGGAGGCCATATTGCCCCGCTCGGAGCAGAT
>CAYFVS010000391.1:0-3847 GCA_964346565.1 uncultured candidatus Brocadiaceae bacterium
CGCCCTTGACAGTTCCCAGCACGACAGTGCCGGCGGGCTTCGCGCCGCTCTCCGCCAGCAGCGGCTCCAGGATCTCCATGCCTGCGTTCATGGCCCTGGCGGCGATGAGCACCTCCGGGACGTAGAACTCGTTGTTCTTGAACTTGGTGCCCACCACGTCCATCCCGGCCACCAGGCAGTCGTCCAGGATGGTCTCGGCTGCCAGGCCTTCATCCACCGCCTGCTGGACGAGTTCAGCGACAGTGTCTCGGTCACCTCTTATCAGTGCTTCGGTGATAGCCTGCATGTCGGCCATTGTGGCTTCTCCCGATGGTCGGACGGTAACGGGTGGATCCGGGCCTGGCGAAGGCGCCTACAGGCGGCGCAGTCTAACACTCCGGCGGGCAGAGGTCAACTCAGCGCCGGGGGTCATTCGAGTCTGACCGCCGGTGCGGCGGCCGGGCCGGCCTCCATGAGCGGGGTTCCCGCGCCCACGGTCGGGGCCGGCTGCTCCGTCTCTGCCGGCTCGGGGCGTGGCGGCGGCTCCAACAGGTTGCCCTCCTCGATTGCGGCCAGGCGGCCCCGGGCCATCTCCCGCAGGTCCTCGTCGCCGTCCTGCTGGAGGAAGCCTTCGTAGGTGCGCCGGGCCGCCTGCGGGTCCTCTGCGAGTTCCCAGCACCTGGCCGCGTCGAACAGGTAGAGCGGGGCTCGCTCCCGGCCGAGCTGCTCGAAGCGGCGGGCGGCATCGGCGTAGTTGCCGGTCTCCTCGTGAATCGCAGCCAGGGCGGGCACGGCGGCTTCGGCGGCCGGGTGGCCTCGATAGCTGTCCAGCACCCGCTGGTAGGTCCTCTCCGCCTCGGCAAACTGCTCGTTGCGCGCCAGCATGGCTCCGAGCCGCAGCATGGCCCACGGTTCCGCGCTGGTGGACGGCCCTTCCTCGACGATCCTGCGGCACACGCGCATGAGCTCCTCCCGTGCCAGCTCCGCCTCCGGCCCGCTGGCGGCCAGCAGCAGCGTATCGTCGGGCAGCCCGCCCAGTGCGCTCCAGTCCTCCAGGGTGGCCAGCTCGCGGCGCATTACGTAGTAGCGATGGCCCACCACGGCCAGCGCGACCAACCCCACCACGAGGGCGATGTGAACGGCGTTCCGCACCAAGAACGCGCGCACCCGCTCCAGCAGGGCAAGCATGTCCTCGTGGTCGAGATGGCGGTCTTCCGGTTGTTTGTTGCGCATAGGCGGGCCTCACGCGCATGATGAAAGGCCGGATTATACGCCAAGGCGGCGAGCCGTTCAAATCAGTCGCCGAACTCCGCGACCACGCTGTCCCACAGCCTGCGGGCGTGTGCCTCCGACGACCCCCAGGTCGAGATGAACAACCCGGCGTGGGGCAGGGCCTCCAGCAGGGGCAGCAGCTCGTCCGGTTCGCAGCCGACGTGCAGGCACTTGCCCCCCTCCAGCACCCGCCGGCACAGGGGCACCCAGTTGCTCATCCGCTCGGCCGCCCCCGGCACCCACTGGACGCCGTCCAGCTCGTCCACCTCCAGCAGGTGCGGCAGGTTGCCCACCGCGGACGGCCCGTCCAGGTGGTAGATCGAGTTGTCCAGATAGCCGGCCAGCTCGCGCACCTCCGGCAGGAAGAACTCCTCGAACATCTCCGGCGAGACCAGCCCGGAGAAGTCGTTCTGCAGCGCGCAGTAGGTCCCCCGCGAGTAGGCCAACAGCCACGTGGTGCACCCATCCTGCACGCGCGATATGCGACGGTAATACTCGTCGTACATCTCGATGTAGATCTCCGTCAGCCGGTCCATCAACTCCCGGACGCGCTTCGACCTGTCGTACAGGTCCACAGCCAGCCTGTCCGGATGGCGGGCGGCGGCCAGGCAGTCACCCCCGCCGTGCATGTCCGGAATGCCTACCAGGAAGTTCCCGGGAGCAACCTCGCACAGGGTTTCGATGAGCTCGCACATGTGCCGCCACCAGCGGTTTGCCCTGTCGAACTCGGGCGTCCAGTCCGCCAGGTCGTCCACGAAGGGGCGCACCCAGGAGGTGTAGTCGTTGACGAAGTCCAGCTCGCCGCCCAGGTAGGCCGTAAAGGAGTCCGGCCCGATGTTGGGCAGGACCATGGGAAACACCTCGCCCAGATAAAGCGTGTTGCGGGCACGCCAGAGGGCTTCGTTGCGCTGGAAGGCGATGTCGGTCATGCTGCCAGCGGGGTTGTCTGGCACGGGGAAGCCCCGCGGCTCCTGCCGCGCGCGGGGCGCCGTGATGCCCACCAGCGGACGGCCGGGCACGCGGCGCTGCCAGTACGCGTCGAAACACTCGGCTATCCGCTCCAGGTCCACGGTCTCGATGGGCTGCCGCATCGCTCCCCTTGCTCATTCGGGCGCTGCCGTCGGCGTCCAGGCGGGATTATAGCCTGCCTGGGCGTTCCCGCAACGGCGCGCGCTTCTTGACGATCGCGCGTCGCGCGAATACACTCGCAGGCGGGTGACAGGAGCAGCCGACAGCCGAAAGGGGAGCGGATGGACCGCCTGAACCGCGACCGGCCACCCTTGCCCCACGCCCGCCGACTCCAGGATACCGAGCACCGCTGCCCGGCCTGCGGCGATGCCCTGGCGCGATACCGGGCCTACCGGGTGGAGTTCGAAGGCTGCCCGCGCTGTCGGGGCATCTGGCTGGACCTGGAGAAGCTGCGCCGCCTGAAAGACCGGGCCGCCGACGGCGGCTGGCACAACCTGCGCTGGATGGACGACGAGATCGAGGCTATCGAGGGGGCGCAGGGCGTCCTGTCCGACCGGAAGTGCCCGAAGTGCGACGATCAGCGCATGGTCGCCACCACGCTGGGGGACTCGCAGGTCGTGGTGGACGTCTGCCCCGGCTGCCGGGGGATATGGCTGGACGGGGAGGAGTTCGAGGAGATAACCGCCTACCTACGGGACGAGCTGGACCGGATGAGTCCCGAGGAGGCCAGGGCGGCCCTGATGGAGGAGCTGAGGGAGGTCTGGCACGGGCCGGAGGGCACGGTGGGGGAGCTGCGGGACGCGCTGGCGGCCCTGGGCACGCTGGTCAACATCAGCATCTTCGAGCACCCGCGGCTGGCGGAGTTCCTTTCGCGGCTGAAGCCTTTCGGCTGAGCCTGCCCGTGGCGCGATGGTATAATCGGGCGTAGGTCGGGGCGTGGCGCAGTCTGGATAGCGCGCGTGCTTTGGGAGCACGAAGTCGCGGGTTCGAATCCCGCCGCCCCGACCATCTTCCTTCGCCCATTGGCGTTCCACCATGTCCTGCTTCGTCTACGTTCCTCGCTCCGAGGTTGACGGGACGCGGTACGTCGGCATCACCTCACGGCTTGGCAAGCGGGTGCGTGAGCACAATCGCGGAGAATCTCGCTCCACGAAGGCCAGGCGCCCCTGGAAACTCATCTACAAGGAGCGGTGTGAGGACCACGCCGACGCGCGCAGGCGGGAGGTGTTCCTTAAGTCGGGCGCGGGCCATGAATGGCTGGACGCCCACCTGGAGCATCGGTCGCGGCCGGCCGCAGGCCGGTGAAGTTCGGATCTGGGGCCGTGCCACGGGCTTCAGCCGGTTCCACGGGCCCCGCCGCCCCGACCGGCGTCCTTCAGTTGCCGCCCGGGCCACGCTACCGCCGAGCGAGGAGGAAGAGCCACGGGCCGCTGCCGGTCCGTTGCTTCAGGATTAGCTCCGCTTCTGCTTCAACCACTCACTCCATGTATGGACATAAATCTTTGACCAGCCCGGCCTCGGCAGCGATGTCGTACGTCTGGCCGTATGCGAACACCTGAACATCTCTGAATCCCGCCCTCCTGTATGCCCTTCGAAGACTGCTCAACGTGAAATGCTGGTGCTCGCT
>CAYFVS010000392.1:0-4382 GCA_964346565.1 uncultured candidatus Brocadiaceae bacterium
CCGCGCGGGCTGGTGCCCGTCGGGCGGACCAGCCTGCCCAACCTGTTGCGCTCCTGCCGACTGGCGGCCGACTACCTGGTCGGCGTCCAGCAACGGGACGGCTCGTTCCTCATGTTCACCGACCCGGCCACGGGGCTGGAGGGCGGCTGCCAGAGCCTGATCCTGGAAGTGGAGGCCGCCGGCGCGCTGGGCACGTTCTGCGAGCTCCAAGCCGATGAAGACCGCCTCCAGGCGCTGCGCGTCGCGGTGGCACACGCTATGCAGTACACCGACCTGGACCCCCGCCGCGCTCACCTGGCGGTGACCAGCCGGCCGGAGACCTGCCACAAGGCAGGCGAGATGGAGGAATCGGCCCAGGTCCTGGAGGCCATGTGCCGCTTCCGCCGCGCTTCGGGCGAGACAGAGCCGGACCCTTGGATGCGCGCCCTGGCCGACTTCCTGCTGTTCATGCAGGACGAGGAGGGGGCGTTCTTCCTGAGCTACGACACGGAGACCGGCACGCGCAGCACACCCGCGGACGAAGCCGACCCGCTTGTGGCCCAGACCAGGGGCGCGCTATCGCTGGCGCTGGCCTATCGGGAACTCCAGACGGCCCGCTTCCTGATCGGGGCGCAGCGCGCGCTCGACGCGGCACTGGCCCTGGAGCGGGAATCCTACACGCCCCGGCAGGCGCGCTGGCTGGTCAGCGCCGCGCTGCACGTGACGCCCTTCCTGCCCGACGAGCGATACCTCGATCGCGCACGGGAGGTGGCTGCCACCCGCCGGCAGCACCAGATCACCGAGTGCAGCGCCCCGGCCGAAGACCTGGCGGGCGGCACGCTGCACGACTACCCGCCGCGCAGCGACCAGACGGCGGACGACCTGGTCGTATTCGCCGGCGCGGCGGCCATGGGCCTGGGAACGGAGGCCAACCTGGCGGCGGCCGAACGGGCGGCCCGCTACCTGATGCGCCTGCAACTGCTGCCGGAGAACAGCTACTACCTGCCCGACCCCGATGCACGCACCGGCGGCTTCCGCGAGCAGCCCTGCATGAACGTGGTCAAACTCCCTACCATGGACTCCGCCCTGCGAGGCATGGTGTTGCTGACCCGGCTCAAGCTGCAAGGCTCCGAGCATGATTGAGAAAGCCCGCATAGACGAGGTGCAGGAGGTCCTGCGGCTGGTCAACCACTACGCCGAGCGGCAGCTCATGCTGCCCCGCTCGTTGAACGAGATCTACGAGGGTCTGCGCGACTTCTACGTCTGGCGCGAGGACGGGCGCATGCGTGGCTGCGTCGCGCTGCACATAAGCTGGCAGGGGCTGGGCGAGATACGCAGCCTGGCGGTGGCCGAGAGCGACCAGGGCCGGGGCATCGGATCCGCCCTGGTGGAGGCATGCCTCGCCGAGGCGCGGGAACTGGCTATCGAGCGTGTCTTCGTGCTGACCTACCTGCCGGCGTTCTTCGAGCGCTTCGGGTTCCGCCCCTACCCGAAGGAGAACCTGCCGCACAAGATCTGGACCGACTGCCTGAACTGCCCCAAGTTCCCGGACTGCGACGAGGTGGCACTTATGCTGGAATTGGGGGATTGGCAACCGAATGCGCGATGAGCGGACCCGGCATCGCATCGTCCAGAGCACCGACCGGTCCCTCCTGGTGGAGGCAGCCGCGGGCACGGGTAAGACCACCCTCGTTGTGGACCGCATCCTGCATGGCGTGCTCGAGGGGGCGTTCAGCCTGGCAAGCGTGGTCGCCATCACCTTCACCGAGAAGGCAGCCGGCGAGCTGGAGGAGCGCCTGCGCGGCGAACTGACGCGTAAGCTCCACCAGGCGGGCCTGTCGCCCGAGCAGCGCCAGCGTGCCCGGCGCGCCGTCGAGGAACTGGACCAAGCCCACGTGGGGACGATCCATTCCTTCTGCGCCCGGCTGCTGCGCGAGCGCCCGGCCGAGGCGGGCGTGGACCCGGAGTTTCAGGTGCTGGACGCCAACGCGGCCTCGCTGCTGCGGGATGGTTGCTGGCGGGACTGGATGGAGCAACAGGTCAGCGTCGGCCCCGAGGCGCTGGTGGAAGCGTTGCGCGCGGGCGTGAGCATGGACCAGCTCCGGAAGGCTGCCTACGCCCTCGCGGACGCTCCGGAGATCCTGGAGATGCCGGGCTTCCGGCTGCCCGTAACGGAAGACGAGCTGGACGAGCTGACGGAGGCCGTCGGCCGGGCCGCCCCCGCCGCCGTGCGTGCCTGCGACGAGTTGATGGCGACGGAGGGCAACACAGAGTCCCGGCTCCTGCGCCGCTGCGCCGCCGAGGCTTGCTCTGCCGAAGCTCAGACCGCCGCCCGCCGGGCGGCCTACGAGGCCGCCGGGGCGGACCTGGAGAAGGCCCTGAAGAGCTTCGGCAAGAAGCGCGAAACGGCCCGCCGTCCGGTGGGGGCTTTCTGGCGGGCCAGTCGCCGGCTGGGAGAGCGGCTGGCGGCGCGGGTCTTCCGGTGGGTCGGCGGCTTCCTGGACAACTACCGGCGCCGTAAGCGGGAACGGTCGGTGCTCGACTTCCAGGACCTCCTGCTGCTGGCGGCCCGACTGCTGCGCGGCAACCCCGCGGTGCGGCGATACTTCCGGACGCGGTTCTCGGCGTTCTTCGTGGACGAGTTCCAGGACACCGACCCTCTACAGGCCGAGCTGATCGCCTACCTGTGCGAGGCGGACGGTGACGAGGCCGGCGCGCTCACCGACGTGCGGCTGGCCGACGGCCGCCTGGTGGCAGTGGGCGACCCGAAGCAGTCCATCTACCGCTTCCGGCGGGCCGACGTGCAGGTGTACGAGCAGTTCAAGGACCTGTTCGGCCGGGAGCGCGTGGAGCAGGTTTCCTGCAACTTCCGCTCGGACGTGCCCCTGCTCGGATGGCTGAACGAGCTTTTCCGCCGTGCATTCCTGCCGCCCGAGACGGAGCACGTTTACCAGGCGCGCCACGTTGAGCTGGAAACCGGCCGGGAGGACGTCAGGACCACGGGCCCGGCCGTGCTGGCCGTATATCCGGACCCCGACCTGGAGCGTGCGGGATGGAACGCCGAGCGGGCCAGGCGTTGGGAAGCGCAGCACCTCGCCCGTGTCGTGAGGGAAGCCGTGGACGGACGACTGGATCTGCCGGGGCCGCCGGAGGGCCTCTCCTGCGGCAGCTTCGCATTCCTGTTCCGGGCTCTGACGGACGTGGACATCTACGAGGAGGCACTCGAGGCCAGCGGCGTGCCCTACCGTACACTCGGCGGGCGGCACTTCTACGGGCGGACACAGACGGACGAGACCATCTCACTGCTGCGGGCGGTGGACGACCCTTTGGACGAGCCGGCCGTCGTGGCCGCGTTGCGCAGTTCCTACTTCGGTCTGAGCGACGAGGAGCTGCTGCGCTACCACGAGGCCGGCGGGCGGTGGAACTACCTGCGAACGGAGGTCCGGGACGGCCCCGTGGGCGATGCAATGAACCTGCTGGCCGAGTGGCATCGGCTGCGCAATCGGGTGCCGCCGCAGGTGCTGCTCGGGCGCATCTTCGACCTGACAAAGGCCCCCCAGTCCTACATGCTGAAGCCCGCCGGTCGGCAGCGCGCGGCCGCCCTGGACCAACTCGTGCGCCGGCTGCGCGCACTGGGCGATCAAACGCGCACCTTCGGCGCAATGGTGCGACACCTGCATGCGATGAGGGAAGCCGAGCTGGCCGAGGAGGAATCGGGCGCCGTCGAACCCGGCGACGACTTCGTGCTCCTGCTCAGCATGCACAAAGCCAAGGGGCTGGAGTTCCCCGTGGTAGTGCTGCCGGACCTGGGCCGCAGCCTGGCGGGCCGGCCGGGCAAGCCGGCGCTGCTGTTCGACCGGTTGGACGGGCGGGTCGGCGTGCGCGTGGGCAAGGGCCTGCGCACGGGCTACTACTCCGATCTGGCCGAGGCCGAACGGTTGAACGACCTGGCCGAGACGACGCGGCTGTTCTACGTTGCCTGCACCCGGGCGCAGAACCTGCTGGTGCTCGCCCGGCACTGGTACGTCAGCCCCGGGCGCACCTTCCACGGCCTGCTGGAGGAGTCCGGGCTCATGTGCCCGCCCGAGGATGTCCCGTACGGCGAGTCGCGCAAAGGGATGCGCTACCTGGACACGCGCGGCTGGAGCAAACTGACCGATGTCACGCCCGCGCGGCGTCCCGTCCCGCAGCAGGATCCAGCCGAGGTGGAGGACCAACTGGAGCGGCGGCGCCGGTGGGAGACAGAGCACCGGGCGCTGGCCGAGGCCGCCTCGCGCGGCCTGCGCGTCGTCGTGCCCAGCGGGATGGAAGGCGAGTTCGAAGAGGCCCCCCTGGCCGAGGAACAGCCGGGCCGCCCGGCAGGGCGGGAAGTGGGCAGCCTGTTCCACGAGGTGATCAGCCGA
>CAYFVS010000393.1:0-3177 GCA_964346565.1 uncultured candidatus Brocadiaceae bacterium
ACCAACAACGTGGACGTGCTCGGCAACCCCGGCTACGTGCTGCGTCCCAACCTGGCCGGCGCGCAGATCGCCGACTTCTACGACTACTCGACCTGCTACCCGGACCTGCGACTCGACTCCAACTCCGACGCCCTCGGCGCCGCCTGGCCCGGCTGCCTGCCTATCACCGACGTCTGCACCACCACGACGACGGCCGCCCCGACTACTACCACCGTGCCGCCGACCACGACGACGGCCGCGCCGACCACCACCACATCGGGAGCGTAGCCCATGCACCTGCACGTCAACGGCGCGTTGCGTGAAGACCTGGCCCTCGAGCAGGTCACCGCGAGCTACCTGCGCCCGTTCTCGGCCACGATCCTGGAGCCGGCGCGCCACGACGCGAGCGCGTCCCTCACGCTCGGCGACCGGGTGGCGGTGCGCGAGCCAGGCACGGGCACCTTCCGCTTCCGGGGCCGCATCGCCGAGCTGGTCTCCGGCGGCGTGGGCGAGGAGGGCCGCCGCTGGCTGGCCTACGGCCCCCGCTGGCGGCTGGAGACCGAGCCGGTGCGCATCAACGGACGGGGCTTCTACGTCTGGAACCGGCGCGGCCACACGTGCAGCGAGGGCGAGGGCGGAGAGGACAGCCCCGGCGCCGACGGCGGCAAGTGGACCGCCGGGGAGATCATCCTCGACATCCTCGAGCACGCCTTCGGCGTCCCCGCCGGCGGCTCGGACATCAGCGGCCACCACGGCAACGCCGGCTGCTGCACCGACATGTACCTGAGCGGCGCCGACGACATCGCCGGCTACTTCCCCGCTGAGGCCCTGGTGCTCAACAGCGTGGTGGGCGAGTTCAGCGTGGACAACACGTCCGTCGCGGACGCCATCAGCCTGCTGCTCGGCCTTAACGGCGGCTTCTACGGCTGGTTCGTGGATCCCGACACGGCGATGCTGCGCATCTTCGACCTGGACGGCCTGGTCACCATGACGCTGGAGGCGGGCGAGCTGGGCCACTGGCAGGACGAGGGCGGCACCGACTACGTGCTGCTGGACAACCAGATGCGCTGGAGCCTGGACGGCGTGGTCAGCACGATCATCGTGCAGGGCACCGACGAGACGACTGAGGAGCAGCCGGAGAACATCGAAGGCGAGGGCAACGCGGGCTCCGGCGATGAGGGCGAGCTCGAGCTGGTGGCGGCGCCCTGGCGCGGGTTCGATGCCGCCTATCGCCCGGCCTATCAGCCGAAGCGGCGCCTGACCGGCAAGGCGATTGACGATGCGGACGACTTCACGCCGCCGGCCGGCTACTCGAAGTTCGGCCACCGGCCGCGCGTCTACGTGGGCACCGAGGCCGGCGCGAAGACGCTCTACGACCCGTCCAGCGACGTCTTCCCACGCTTTCTTCTGCCCAGCGGCATGATCGCCTTCCACGAGGTGCCCTCGCTTGAGGAGGGCGAGAAGCTGTGGGCCTGGTACTGGGCGCACGTGCCGTTCACGGTGCAGGCCGGCCCGGACGGCGACGCCTACCACTGGTACGGCTACGAGCGGACGCGCATCGTCTACGACCCGGCCTTCCGGCACACGTCGAGCTGGCCGAAGGAAGGCACGGCGGACGACGAGGCGGCCATGACGACGCTGGCCGACCGGCTGCTGCGGCTCTACCGGGACGTGCGGCGGGAGGGCGTGTTCCGCTGCGACGGGCTGGATTTCGCCGCGCATCGGCTGATCTACCGCTACGCCATCGAGAACCTGGGCCCCTGGGCGCTGGAGGGCAATCCCGCCTGGACCACCACCCAGCTCGGCGGCTACGACGACCCCATCCGCTGGGACACGCTGGACCTGAACGCCGTCGAGATCACCTACGACTTCCGCTCGAACGCCACGGAGATCCACGTCGCGAACACGTTCTTCATGCTGCCGGAGTACTCCGAGCTGAAGCGGCGGCTGGAGATGAACCTCTTCGCGCAACGCGAGCTGGACCTGAGCGAGGATCAGTACGACTGCCAGAGCTACAGTCCGGTCAGCCACGACACGGGCGAGGACAATGTGGACGACGACGGCAACCCCGACGCCGACGCCGTGGGCACCACCGCCGAGACGGAGGCCGCCCAGACGGACACCTGGAGCCGCGACGACACCGCCGTGCGCGTGACGAAGCTGAGCCGCATCGCCTACGACGACGCGGGCGACGAGACGCTCTACGCCTACTACCGCGACTTCGCCTACGACGCCGAGGGCAAGCTGACCTCGGTCAGCGCGGAGACGCGGGTCACCATTGACGTCCCGGAGGCCTGCACCTGATGGCGCACCTGCGCAAATCGGCGGCGACGGGCCACCTGCTGAAGAACTCGGCGGGGCACCTGGTCAAGGCCTGTCCGACCACCACCACGGAGGGCCCCCAGAACGACTGCAACTCCTGCGATCCGCCCATCCCCGACACGCTCTACGTCACGATCAGCGGCCTCGGCGGCGACTTGGCCTTCTTCAACGGGAAGCACGAAGTCACATGGGAAGGCAGCTGTCTCTGGACGGCCTACAGACCGCTCAGAGATATGAGCGTCTTCTATGTGGGAGCTGCCAATATCTGGAGAGTGCACGTCGCGATTGCATCGCAGTGCGAGAAGACGTGGGAGGGCCCGTCTGCGCCGTGCGATCCCACCGGCAGCTACGACGAACTCACCTGCAGCGATAGCAACTGCTCCACCCCGTTCACCTGCGAAAGCTCTGAAGGTGCCACCTGTTCGGTGAGCTATTCATGACCGAGACGCACGCCACACAGCCGGCGCGCAAGTTCAGAGACAGCGTCTGCGCCGAATGCCGGGGCGAGAAGTACGCCCGCCAGTGCCGGCACTCGCGCGACTGGCGCGACCAGAAGGTGGCCACCTACGACGATCTGCACGAGCGCGATTTCGACTGCCCCCAGGGGCTGGAGATCAACGCCCTGCCCATCGGGGACGCGGGCGGGCCGGACGGAACCGAAGCGGGGCGCCAGGCCGGCGGCAAACAAGGCGGCGAGAGGACCCGGGGATCTCGTCGGCCGGTCGGCGCCCCAGCTTGCATCTACGCCGAGCGGTTCATGGAGGGGTGCTGCCACTCGTGGAAGGTCAAGTGCGCCCGCGACGGGCTGATCCACCGGGCGGAGGAGTGCAAGACGTGCGCCCACTGTCTGCCCCTGGAGAAGCTGGAGATCGCCGC
>CAYFVS010000394.1:0-1617 GCA_964346565.1 uncultured candidatus Brocadiaceae bacterium
GGCGATCCTGGTTCGGCGTTGAGCAGACCAGTCTGCCCCCGGGTTTAAGGGCTCGGTGCACGCGCCGAAGCAACTGCTCCGGGGCCAACACATGCTCCAGTACCTCGAGGGCCACCGCCGCGTCGAAGTACCTTGTCGCCCATTGGGCTTCCAGCGCGTCGCCGACCTCAAACTGTACTTCCGGCCTGCTGTAGAACTGGCGCGCATACTCTATGGCACCAGGATCGCGATCGGTCGCCAAGACCTGCTTCGGGTGTGAGCCCTCTGCGATCAGCCAGGAGCCGTAGCCCACGCCACAGCCGATGTCGAGCACAGAACCTTCCTCCGGAATGTGGGTCGCCGCGAACCTGTAGCGGCCAGTATGGTCGGAGCGGATGTCCGACGGCGTCGGGGCTACTTGACGCTCGCCTTCCCCGGCGACCTTCTGCGCAACTGCCCGCAGATGCGCGTCTCCTTCGGCGCGAACCTCGATGTTGGCGAAGCCCGCCTTCGCGATGAGGAAATGCAGGAGCCGCTCGTTGTAGCCGGACTTGTGAACGCGCCAGCAGTTCGGGTCGTACTGCGGCTGACCGAGGGCGCTCTGACATTCACTCCCGTAGAAGCCGGCCACCATTGCCCGAACCTCAGACCAGTCGTACGCCGAAGTGCGTTCGTCCCACTTGGCACCAAGCCATCGGCGGACGTAGAAATCCAGATCCGGCACCGCCAGACGAAGGCGTCCCCCAAGCACAAGAGCGTGGAACCAATCGTCGAGCGCTGCCGTTGCCTGGTCGAGCGTCAAATGCTCCAGCATGTGCTCTGAGTAGATCTCCTCGAGGTCCGTACAGCGCCGCGACATTTCCCAAGGCGGGCAGACAACAGCAGCGTCCGGTCGGGAGATGGGCGTGTAAAGCAGGTACCCTGCAGGTATGTCCCCGTGCACAGATATGCAGACTCGGCCACCGCGCCGTTTCCTCGGCAGGCCAGCCCTGTGGCCGGGCCTTGGGCGGCTATCTATGCGTCGGATCCTGTATCCGAGGCGGCGAAGCGCTCTCTTCATCAGCACCTTCCCCAATGTTATGCACGCCTGCCACAGGCGACGCCCTCCCCGGAACACCGCTGCCGCCATGCTGGAGCTGCACCCTTTGCTTGGAACCCGATCCGGGGTTTCGTTCTGCACAGATGACCTCCTGGCTGCCTGATCGTGCTCAGATGTATCCCAGCGACTTCAGTCTCTGGACAATGGCCTCGTCGAGGGGACTGGCTCTTGGGGCATCGTCGCCTCGTTTGCCGTCCTCGTAGCTGGACACGTACTTCACGGGGTGAGTGCCGGTGAACGAGCGACGGAAGATGTCACAGGTAACTCTCCCATCCATGTCCCTGGCCGCGGGCAGCCCCATTGCGTAGAGTAGAGTGGGCGTGACATCATAGATGCTGAAGAACCTGAGGAGCCCACAATGCTTCAGCCCCTTGAGTAGCAGTCCAAGCGCGCGCCGTTTCTTCGACTGTGCGTCATAGCCTGCCGCGAACTGCTCTCTGCCGTAGGCCACCTGGAGGGACCGGAACCACTCGGCGTCGTCGAGAAGCCACCAGCGCTTCTGCGTCCGCCGGGCGTACGCCCGGCGCAGAACTGCCTGT
>CAYFVS010000395.1:0-5412 GCA_964346565.1 uncultured candidatus Brocadiaceae bacterium
GTACATGGCCTGGTCAGCCCGCCGGATGATCTCGTCGGCGCAGACGCCCGGCTGCCATGCGGCGACCCCGATGCTGACGGTGGGAATCGGCTCGGGCAGGTGCCCGATGCGCCGGCGCAGTTGCTCGGCCACGCGGCGGGCGCCCCGCGGCGACGCCTCCGGCAGCACGACGCAGAACGCCTCCCCTCCGCAGCGGGCGACCATGTCCGTGTTGCGCACGCTGCTTTCCAGAGCCCTCGCGCAGCCCTGCAGCACCCGGTCGCCAGCCTCACGGCCATGGGCGTCATTGACCTCCTTGAAGTGGTCCAGGTCAACCATCAGCAGGCTGAACGGGCATCCGGTGCGGGTCGAGCAGCGGACTTGCTCCTGCAGCTTGCGCCGCAAGGCGCGGCAGTTGGCGATGCCGGTCAGCTCGTCGGTGGCGCTTGGCTGGGCCAGCTTCCCAAGCATCTTGGTACGTTCCCGCTCCAGGGCGCGCCTTCTGAGGGCATTGCACAAGGTGCGCTGCAGCAGATCGGGAGTGAGTTCCTCCTTCACCAGGTAGTCGTAGGCGCCGTTCTTCATGGCCTCGACGGCCTTGGCTTCGTCCCCTGAGCCGGTGACCACGATGATCGGCGGGAGGTGCCCCTCGCTGCGCTGCAGGTAGCGCAGCAGGTTCAGCCCGTGTCCTCCGCCCCTCAGGTTCAGGTCCAGGAACACCACGCCGAACTGCTGCTCGGCCAGGCGACGCACCGCCTCCCGCTCGCTGCGCACGTGCTGCACCTCCAGTCTGCACCGGTCCAGCCGGCCGGCATAGCGGCGGAAGATCAGCACGTCCTCGGGGTCGTCTTCCACCAGCAGCGCGCGAACTATCTGTCGCTCGGCCATGTCCGCGTTCAAGTGCCGTCGGGTATCTCCGCAATCGACAGCCAGTATTGCCCGATGGTGATCACGGCCTCGATGAACTTGTCGAACTCCACGGGTTTGGTGATGTAGGTGTTGGCGCCATCTTCGTAGCAGGCCGTCACGTCGTCATCCTCGCTGGAGGTGGTCAGCACAACGACGGGTATGCGCTTCAGGCCGGCGTCCTGCTTGATGCGCCGCAGCACCTCCCGGCCGTCCATGCGGGGCAGGTTCAGGTCGAGCAGTATCAGGCCGGGGCGGGGCGCTCTGCCGTCGTTCGCGTAGCGGCCGGTGTGCCGGAGGAACTCCAGCGCCTCCTCCCCGTCGCGCACTACGTAGAGCGGGTTGGCTATCCTGCCACGCTCGAACGCCCGGCGGGTTATCGCCACGTCATCGGGGTCATCTTCTACAAGAAGCACTTTGACCTGTCTGAGGTCCTCACCGGGGTCCATCGTCATCAACCCTCCCATGGACGGCGGGCAGCTTGAAGTGTACGGTGGTGCCCTCTCCGCGGACGGAGTCGGCCCAGATCCGGCCGCCGTGCCTGGTGACTATCTTGCGACAGAGCGCGAGCCCCACCCCCGCCCCTTCGTACTGGTCGCGCGGGTAGAGGCGCTGGAAGACGCCGAATATCTTGTCCAGGAATCGCTCTTCCATGCCTATCCCGTTGTCGGCAACGCTGAAGCCGACCATCTGCCCGTCCCTCTCGGCGGATATCTCCACGCGGGGCTGCCGCTGGGGGGAGTGGAATTTCAGCGCGTTGCTTATCAGGTTCTGCAGGACCTGCGCCAGTTGCACCTCGTCGGCCACGACCGGGGGCAGTTCGCCCCGGATGCTGACCGTGGCGTCGCATTCCTCGATGGCCTGGCTGAGCATCTCGACCGTTTCAGCCACGACCCGGGCGGAGTCCACCGGCACCATCTCACCGCCCCGGCTGCCGACCCGGGCCAGATCCAGCAGATGGCTGATGAGCCGCTTCATGCGCACAGCGGCGTCCTGCATGCGCCGCAGGTGCTCCAGCCCCCCATCGGGCAGTTGGTCGCCGCAGTCCTCCACAAGGAACTGACCGAAGGTGTGGATCTTGCGCAGGGGCTCCTGCAGGTCGTGGCTGACCGTGTGGGTGAAGTCCTGCAGTTCGCGATTGGAACGTTCCAGCTCGGCGTTCAGCTCGGCCAGTTGGTCGGCATACTGCTCGAGCTGTCGCTCGGCCCGCTCGTGCTCGGTGATGTCCCGGTCAACGCCGAACAGGCGGTGCTTGCCGCCCACCTCCACGCGGATGGCCGACCACTCGTAGACGTTCTCCCGCCCGTCCGGTCTGTTCCAGGAGGCCCTCCCGCGCGCGGGCAGGCCGCGGCGGAGCCGGTCCCTGATCCGCCGCCCCTCTTCCTCGGTGTCTTCTGGCTCGATCAGCGCGTTCAAATCGTCGGCCTGCTCCAACTGCTGCCGCGAGTAGCCGGACATCTGGACGAAGCGGTCGTTGCAGTAAACGAGGCGTCGCTGGCCGACGGCCGGGTCCCACTCGCAGATGCTGATGCCGTCGAAGGCCGTCTCCGCCAGCAGGCGGAAGCGCTCTTCGCTCTCCTGCAGTGCCTGTTCGGCCTGTTTGCGGGCAGTGATGTCCCGGGCAATGATGGAGACTGCAGACACTTCTCCTTCCGCGTCCGGCACGGGGCTGAAGGTCACGGCCACGTGGACGCTGCTGCCGTCCTTCGTCCGATGTTCGCTCTCGTAGTTGCGCACACTCCGACCGGCGGCCACCTGCTGCAGCGCCTGCTCCATCCGCTCGGAGGCGTCTTCCAGAGTCAGCAGTTC
Organism: uncultured candidatus Brocadiaceae bacterium; assembly: GCA_964346565.1. Taxonomy (GTDB): domain Bacteria; phylum Planctomycetota; class Brocadiia; order SM23-32; family SM23-32; genus JAWOCH01. The sequence goes on from CAYFVS010000395.1 coordinate 2,695, forward strand.
GATGCTGTGGCCGACGGCGTCGTCCTCGGTGTAGCCGTAGACCTGCTCGGCGCCCTGGTTCCAGCTCAGTATCGTGCCGTCGAGCGCCACGCCGATGACGGCGTCGTCGGAAGACCGCACCAGAGAGGCCCAGTGGGCGACCACTTCCTCGGCCAGCCTCTGCTGCTCGGGCCACTGGACGATGCCCAGGACGCCTGTCACGTTCCCACTGCCGTCCTTCAGGGGGACCTTGATCTGTTCCTTCTCGTATTGCCCGGTGCCCAGCGGGCCGACAGCAACGGACCTTTCGGTGACGGGCTCGCCCGCCTCCATGGCACGGCGGTCCTCCTGCTGGAACTTCGCTGCAAGCTCCGCATCGAACAGGTCATAATCGCTCAGCCCAAGCAGCTGCTCCGGCGTCATGCCTCTCTTCCGGGCATAAGCTTCGTTGGCGAACTGGATGCGCAGGTCGCGGTCTTTGATGAAGATCTCCGTCTCCCACGCGGACAGCAGGAGTCGGGGTTCCTCGGCGCTGTAGCGCAGGCTCTCTTCCACCTGCTTGCGGCTGCTTATGTCCCGGGCCACCACCGAGATGCCAGTCTGCCGCCCCCAAAGACCCAGGATCGGGGACAGGGTCAGGGACACGTATACCTCGGCGCCGTCCTTGGTGCGGTGGCGGCACTCGCAGTCGAGGACGGATTCTCCCTTACCGGCCCGGCTAACGGCGTCCAGCAGAAGCTCTCTTTCCTCCTGGACGGCCAGCATGGCTGCGGATCGGCCAAGCGCCTCCTGCTGAGTGTAGCCGTACATCTGCTCGGCGGCCGGGTTCCAACTGCCTATGGTCCCGTCCGGGGTCAGCTCGATGATCGGGTGGGCGAAGCACTGCACCAGCGAGAGCCAGTGGGTGATCATCCTCTTGGCCTGGTGCTCTTCCACGGGCGTGCTGCCCACTCCCAGCAACGCTGCGACTCGCCCCTGCCTGTCCTTCAGGGGCACCTTGGTCCAGACCTCGCGTATTTCCCTGCCCGGCGACTTCCACTTTTTCATCTCGGTGACCGGCTGGCCGCCTTCGATGACCTTCAGGTCTTCGTTGCGATACTTCCCGGCCTCGTCCTCCGGGAACAGGTCGTAGTCGGTCTTTCCGATCAGCTCAGCTGCGCGGCGTTCTCTGCGGTTGGCGAACTCCTCGTTGACGTAGACGAACTCCAGGTCCCGGTTCTTGACGAACACTTCGTCCTGCCAGTACCGCAGAAAGGGCCACATATCGCGGGGGAGCCCCTCCGGCACATGGCGCACGTCGTGGTGGCTGAGGGGTTCGATTGTGACGAGCACGCCGGGCTCTCCCCCGGCGCTGTCCTCGAAGCCCGACATGCTCAGCGACAGGGGCAGCCGCCTTCCCGCATCAGTCAGATGGGCGGTTCGGAAGCCTTCGACCGGCGTGCCGTTCAGTGCCTGTCGCAGCAGGCGCTCGACCTCGCCGCGGTCCGAGTGCACCAGGAGGTACCTGAACCGCATGCCCCTGGCGCTTTCTTGATCCTGGCCGAAAAGGGCTGTGGCGGCCGATGCCCACGTCCGGATCACCTCGTCGGCGGAGACGGCCATAACCAGCGGGCTGGACGACAGGTGCTCCCTCGGCGTCTTCGGCAGGCCGGGCACGATGGTCTGATCGGTCACATCGGTGTTCGTCACCACCAGGCCCACCATATTACCCGCCCGGTCCATGACCGCCGCCTTGCACCCTTGTCTGAGCTCGCCCCATTCCTCATGGACGAAGAACGGCGAGACGCGCTCCAGCCGGCACGGGTTGTCCATCAGGCGCCGGTCCACCGCGTCGAAGGTCTTTGCCTTCGCGTCCGGAAAGAAGTCGTGATCGCTCGTGCCGACCAACTCCGCGGGCCGGAACCCCAGCCGCTCGGCATGCCGTGCGTTGCACCATGCCCAGCGCAGGTCCCGATCCTTCAGGACGGCCTGGGTTGTCTCGTTCCATATCCCAAGGCCCGCGCGGCCAGCGCTCAAGTCCAGTGCCCTGTTCTGCGGATCGGCGCTCCAGACCATGCCCACCAGCGCAACGGGCTCGCCGTCCGGGCTGCGCAGGATGTGTCGCTCCTCGCGCAGACGGACGGTCCCTCCGTCTTTGGTGTGGAAACGGTAGCGCAGGGGGACGCTACGGGCAGCCGCGTCCGCAAGCGCCCCCGCCAGTGACTGGCGTACCTGCGGCAGGTCCTCCGGGTGGATCCTGGACTCGAACCCCTCCGGTCCCATCTCCTTCAGCTCGTCGGCGCTGAAGCCCACCAGGACTTCGGCCCAGGGGACCACGTAGCTGTACTTACTGCCTTCCAGGTCGAGTCGGTAAGTGGCGTCCGGAATGCTCTCGGCCGGAAAGCCACCCCTCTCCTCGGTCAGGCCTTGCACCTGTTGCTCGCTACCCACGGTGTACTCCCATTCCGTCTCCGGCCTCGGGGTCGCCCCCGCGCTCAAGCCGTCGCTGGACGAGCCCAACGCCGGTGCAGGCGGCCAGCGGGGAGGGCGCGCTGCCGCAGGAACGGACGCGGCCAGCGGTCCGCAAACGGCGATTCGTGTCCTCCCACGGACCAACCGCGCCGCCTGGGCCGGGCTCCACCGACGAGCTGACGTCCTGTACCATTCTGGTGCCCCGTGACCACAGTTCATCTGTGCAACTGCCGTGCCGCGGGCCGACGCCCTTGACGCACACGGCCACACCTGCCATGCTGACCGCTG
>CAYFVS010000396.1:0-3950 GCA_964346565.1 uncultured candidatus Brocadiaceae bacterium
GGGCGTGATGGTGCCGACCCGGTTGTGGATGGGTTACCTGCAGGGGCCGACGGCCGTGGTTCTGCGGCTGAGTGACGTGCACCTCGACCAGGAGCTGGAGACCGGCCTATTCGAGGTCCCCCAGTAGGGGCGCCTCAGCGCGTCGGCAGGCCCGGGATGGTCACCAGCCCGAAGTAGTTGGCCGCCAGGATCACCACGAACGCCACGATGATCAGGACGACCAGCTTGCCCAGCAGCCCGCTGCTGCTTCGCCTCCGACCTGAGGCCGCTGCCTTGAAATCCCGGTATGCTGCCGCGCAGGAGCGGCCGCAGAACACGCCGTTCTCGTTCTTGAACGCGCATTCGTCGCAGACCGGCTTGTGGCACTGGATGCAGCGGAACTGCGCCGGCCTCTCGTGACAGACCACGCACTTGCTCTCCATGAGGCTCCCTCCTCCCTTCTGAAGCCTGGAGGCTACAGGATGTAGCGGGTCAGGTCCTCATCCTCCACCAGTTCGGCCAGCTTCTGGTCCACGTAGTTCCTGTCCACGTTCACTGTATCCGGGGCGATCTCCGGGGCCTCGAAGCTGACCGATTCCAGCAGCTTCTCCATGACCGTCTGCAGCCGCCGCGCGCCGATGCTCTGGGTGCTCTGGTTGATCCGCTCGGCGAACTCGGCGATGCGCTCGACAGCCCCGTCGGTGAACGCCAGCTCGACCTGCTCGGTCTGCAGCAGGGCGCGGTATTGCTTGGTCAGCGCGTTGCGCGGCTCGCGCAAGATACGCACGAAGTCGTCCTTGGTCAGCTCCTCCAGCTCCACGCGGATTGGGAAGCGGCCCTGCAGCTCCGGTATCAGGTCACCGGGCCTGGCCACGTTGAACGCGCCGGCGGCGATGAACAGCACATGGTCGGTGCGCACTATGCCGTGGCGCGTGGGCACGGTCCAGCCCTCCACGATGGGCAGCAGGTCGCGCTGGACGCCCTCCCGGCTGACGTCCGGCCCGTAGTCACCCCGCCGGCCGCCCGCGATCTTGTCCAACTCGTCCACGAAGATAATGCCGCTGTTTTCGGCCCGCCAGAGGGCCCGCCTGGCCAGCGTCCGGCGGTCCACCAGCTTCTCGCTTTCCTGGTGGACCAGCACCCCACGGGCCTCGGCCACGCTCATCTGCCGGGTCTCGGTGCGGGTGGGCAGCATCTCCTCCAGGAACGTCTGCATCTCGACGGGCATTTCCTCCCCGCCGAAGCTGGCGCCCTGCACGACGGTGGATCGCTCGGCGAGCTGCACCTGGACCGGGCGTTCGTCCAGCTTGCCCTCGCGCAGCATCCGGCGCAGGCGTTCGCGGGCACGCCGGCGCTGCTCGGCCCGCTCCGCTTCCGCCGGCCGATCGAGCGGCTCGTAAAGCCGGTCCAGCAGGCGCTCCTCGGCGTTGCTCTCCGCCTGCGGCCGCACGCTGTCCATCATCTCCGACTGCACCATGTTCACCGCCACGTTCACCAGCTCGCGCACCATGCTCTCCACGTCGCGGCCGTGGTAGCCCACTTCTGTGTAGTGGGAAGCCTCGACCTTCACGAACGGGGCGCCGGCCAGGTCGGCCAGGCGGCGGGCTATCTCCGTCTTGCCCACGCCGGTGGGGCCGATCATGATGATGTTCTTCGGCAGCACCTCCTGCCGCATCAGGTCGGCCAGTTGCTGGCGGCGCCAGCGGTTCCGCAGCGCGATGGCCACTGCCCGCTTCGCCTCGTCCTGGGCGATGATGTACTCGTCCAGTTGGGCGACGATGGCCCGCGGGGTGAGCGCCGCTACGGAAGCGTCTCGATTCGGATCTGGCGATTCGTGTAGACGCATATGTCGGCGGCTATCTCCAGCGCTTTCTGGACGATTCCTGGCGCATCCAGGTCGGTATTGTGCAGCAGGGCGCGGGCGGCAGCCAGTGCCATCGGGCCCCCGGAGCCGATGCCGATGACGCCATCGTCCGGCTCCACCACCTCGCCATTGCCCGTGATCAGCAGGCTGTGTTCGGCGTCCACGGCCACCAGCAAGCTCTCCAGCGCGCGCAGCATCTTGTCGGTGCGCCACTCCTTGACCAGCTCGTGCGCGCTGCGCAGCAGGTTGCCCTGGTAGCTCTCCAGCTTCCCGCTGAACCGGTCCAGCAGGGCGAAGGCGTCCCCCGCCGCCCCGGCGAAACCCACGATGACCTGGTCCTGATGGAGGCGGCGGATCTTGACCGCCGAGGATTTCAGGACGGTTTCCTTCAGGGTCACCTGTCCGTCGCCGCCCAGGGCTACCTCGTTCCCCCGCCGCACCGACAGGATTGTCGTGCTGCGCGTGCGGGCCTCGGGGCTTTCCTGTCCTGCCATGGGGCCCTCCCTAACGGTTCCCACACCGCCCATTATCGTCCCTGAGCCCTTCCGATTGCAAGCCTGCTGCCGCGCCCGCCCGGTACTTGACTTGCCCGAACCCCATCGGATAGGCTGGATTGGTAGAGGGACACCTGAAGTCCCTCATTTGTGTCTAACGCATCTGTTCCGCGGAGTAGCCGGGGCGAGATCCCATCATCCCTGGGTCTTGAGAGACAACCATCGCCATGCCTGGCGAATCTGACACAAGTGCGGAGGTAACCGAAGCTGCCGAGCAGGAGGGCGTGCGCACCGAAGTCGAGCGCACAGCCCCGTGCGAGTGCGTCATCCGCATCCAGGCGGACGCCGACTACCTCCAGGAGCGCTACCAGCAGGAGCTGGCCGAACTTCAGGCGGAGGTGCAGTTGCCCGGGTTTCGTCGGGGCAAGGCGCCGGTCGGTCTGGTTGAGCGGCGCATGGGCAGTTCACTGCGCTCCGACCTCGTATCTTCCGTCGTGGGCGAGGCTTACGACGAGGCAGTCCACGAGAACGACCTGACCGTCGTGGCCGAAACCGAGGCCCCCGACCTGGAGGAGCTGGAGTGGGAGCTGGGCGAGCCGCTGGAGGTGACTTTCCGCTGCGAGGTCATGCCCGAACTCGAGTTGACGGAGTCCGACTACAAGGGCCTCCAGGTCGAAGTCCCTGACCTGGAACCGACCGAAGATATGCTCGAGCAGGAGATGGAGCGGTTCGCCCGCCAGTTCGCCACCTGGGAGGAGGTCAGCGGAGCGGGCATAGACTGGGACGACCACGTCACGGCCACGGTCAGCGTGCCCGAGGTGGACTGGCAGGAGGAGGTCGGCTTCTACCCGCGCACCGAGGTGGTCGGCCCCTTCCAGGTGGAGGGCATGAAGGGAGCGCTGATCGGCGCCGAGGCCGGCGACCAGGTGGAGCTTGAGGGCCGGCTGGCCGAAGGTGCGCAGCAGGACCATGCCGAGCTGGAGCCGATCGCCGCACAGACGGTGGCCTTGACGCTGAAGATAGCCAGCGTCGTGCGCCACCGGGTGCCGGAGGTGGACGACGAACTGGCCCAGAAGATGGGCCTGTCCGGAGTCGAGGAGGTCCGCTCGATGCTGAAGGAGCGCCTGGAACGCGCCGTGGGGGAACGCAAGGAGCAGATCACCCGGGATATCGTGCGCAGGTGCCTGCTGGAGAAGGTGGAGTTGGATATGCCGGAGTCCCTGGTGGAACGGGCCGACCAGCGGCAACAGGCCAGGATGCTGGTACGGCTCTTGCGGTCAGGCGTGGCGCGTGACGAAGCGGAACAGCGGGTCGCGCAGGCTGCTCAGGGCAGCCGTCGGGCCGCCACAGGGTCACTGAAGGCTGACTTCATCCTGCGCCAGATCGCCGAGCGGGAGAAGATACTGGTCACCGAGTCGGAAGTGGACAGTCAGATACGCGCCTTTGCCGGCCGCCAGGGATGGCGCGAGAACCGCGCCCGCGACTACCTGGAGGAGCAGGGCATGGTGCGGGCCCTGCGTGATGACATGCGTGAGTCGAAGACGCTTGACTTCCTTATCGAGAACGCCGAGGTGCGGGAGATTCCCGTCGAGGAATTCCAACAGAAGTACGGC
>CAYFVS010000397.1:0-6089 GCA_964346565.1 uncultured candidatus Brocadiaceae bacterium
GGTTCGTGGACAACGACCGGCTGGCGGAGATCTGCGACGAGGAAAGCGAGATACTGGCCGACTACTTCGGCTTCCCGGCGAAGCCCTTCGCGCGACTACGGCAGCGGGCGGTCGAAGCCGGAGCACTGGGCTCGAAGCTGACCTGGGCCTTCGGCGGGTGCCCTGCCGCCGTGGTGCTGGCCCCGGGCAGACGGCAGGAAGTGCTGGACGCCCTCCGCGAGCAGTTCCCCGACGCGCACATCCTGCCCGTTGACGTCGAGCCCACCGGCCTGCGCTGGGGCGACGGCGACGCAGGCGAGGCGCTCTGAACCCGCAGAAGACCTTTGACACGGGCCGCGCCGGGGCGTATACTCCTGGCAGGCTGTTGAGGAACTGGGCTCGGCCGCGCCGCCGCCAGTTGCAGGCAGATCAAGGCGCGAGGCCGAAGGCGTGCCCCCGGCGGCACGTCGAGGCGGAGCAACACACAGACGCGCCGTAAATGGCGGCGGCCCATAGGGTTGGGGTGGCGCTCCTGACGCGACCAGATCCAGAGCTTCAACAGGCTGCTGGCTTGAGGCTCCTGCGGAGCGGAACATGGTTGGCGTTTGCTACAGCCCGATGTGCCTGCTGCCTGACCGGCCGTGCGCCTGCATCGGCTCCATGAGTCCGCAAGCCTTCCAGAACACCGCCACCAAGAGGACGCGCGATGCGCGCGTCCCGCCTGGCGGGGGAGGGCCCGTGGGTTAGTCTGACCCAGAATCGGGATACCGAGGCCCATCGCCGGGCGAGAGCCGGCGACGGGCCTTTTTTTGTGCGGCAACACGTTGCGCTGATGGAGGGAACCAGCGATGCGAGCGCCCGATGTCCGTGCGGGACGGCGCGAGAGCAGTCGTCGCCCGAGCGAGTTCGTCCGGTTCGTCGTGGCCGACCTGGCCGGGCAGACGCACGAAGTGACGCCGGAGGGTTTTCCCCGGTGTCCCGTCTTCGCGCAGCCCGATGCCACGTACGGCCTGCTGCGGCAGCTCGTCTCCAACGAGCTGACCGGCGGCGTGGACACCGCTCGCCCGCCGAAGCACATACGCTACATGCGCCGGCACGAGCTGCTCGACTACTGTGAGGTCAGCGAGAAGGGACACTTCAAGTGGTATCCCAAGGGCGTGCTGATGCGCCGGCTTATCCTGGACTACGCCGCTGAGCTGGCCCGCCAGTGGGGCGCGTTCGAGATGAGCAACCCGCTGGTCATCAGGGGCGATCACAACGTGGTCGGCGAGCTGATGGGCGAGTTCCACGAGCGCGACTACGTCGTGGACGGCGGCCGGGGGCTCTGCTACCTGCGCTACGCTTCCGACCCCCTGGCTTTCCCCTTCATGCAGAAGGTGCAGTTCAGCCATCGCCAGGCGCCGCTGCGGGTCTACGAGGAGGCCACCTGCTTCCGCAACGAGCAGGAGGGCGAGGTCAGCGGCCTGAAACGCGTGCGGCAGTTCCTGATGACCGACATGCACGCCGCCTGCGCCAGCGTCGAGCAGGCCAGGGAGGAGTTCGAGGCCCTCTGCGTGCGGTTCGCCGGCCTGATGGACGACGTCGTCGCTCCGGGACGCTGGGTGCTGGGGTGGGAAGGGACGGTCGAGTTCTACGAGCAGAATCGCGACTGGCTGGTCGGGCTCGGCCGGCGGATGGGCGTGCCCGCCCTGTTCAAGCTCATGCCCCGAATGAGCCACTACTACGCCATCAAGAACGAGTACCAGGCCATCGCCGAGGACCGCTCCAACGTCCAGGTCAGCACTGTGCAGTGGGACGTGAAGGACGGGGAGCGGTTCGACATCAGCTACGTTGGGGATGACGGGCGGGGGCATCCCTGCCCGGTCATCATCCACGCCTCCAGCTTCGGCAGCATCGAGCGGACCCTCTGTGCCATCCTGGAAAGCATAGCGCTGGAGGAGGCCGCCGGCGCGGTGCCCATGTTCGCTCTGTGGCTGGCGCCGACGCAGGCGCGGCTGGTGCCGGTGAGTGAGCGCTACGTGGACTACGCCCTGGAGCTGTGCGGGCGGATCTCCCGCAACAGGGCCAGGGCCGACGTGGACGATCGAGACGAGACCGTCGGTCGCAAGGTGCGCGCGGCGGAGACCGAATGGGTGCCCTACGTGCTGGTGGTCGGGCAGAGGGAGCTGGACTCGGGCCGCCTCAGCGTCCGCCGCCGCGCGGGCGGAGCGCAAGCGAAGATGACCGAAGAGGAGCTGCTGGCCGAGATAGCAGCCGGCACCGGGAAGATGCCGTTCCGGCCGCTGCCGCTGCCGGTGCGTCTGAGTCAGCGACCCGTCTTCAAGGGCTGAGGTGGATGCGATGAACCGGGTGGGAACGTACTACGACAGGGATGCCGCCTGCGAGTGGAACCGGCTGGAGTGCCACCGCACGGAGTTCGCTGTGAGCATGCGGCTGATCGCGGAGCGTTTGCCCGCGCCGCCCGCCGCCGTGCTCGACCTCGGTGGCGGGCCCGGCCGGTACGCAGTCGAGCTGGCGCGGCGCGGCTATGCGGTGACGCTGGCTGACGTGTCGAAGCGGTGTCTCGAGCTGGCGCGGGAGAAGGTCCGGGAGGCGGGCGTCGAGCTGGCCGGCTGTCTGCTGGCGGACGCGACGAACCTGGACCGGTTCGACGACGGCGCGTTCGACGCGGTGCTCCTGATGGGGCCGCTCTACCACCTCCAGGACGAAGGGGAGCGACGCCGGGCCGTTGCGGAGGCGGCCCGCGTCCTGCGGCCCGGCGGGCCGGTGTTCGCCGCGTTCATCACCCGGGCTGGCGTCTTGCGCTGGGCGGCGCGCGAGAAGCCGGAGTGGATCCTGCGCTACGGCGAGGAACTGCTGGAGACGGGCGTGCCCGGCGACTGCCGCGTCGAGGGCAACTTCCCCGCTTACTTCGCGCGCCCCGACGAGGTCGAGCCGCTGATGGCGACCGGCGGCTTCCGGATGCTCGAACTGGTGGGCTGCGAGGGCGTCGTCGCCCACATCGAGGAGCGCGTCAACGGCCTCTCCGGCAAGCTGTGGGACGCCTGGGTGGACCTCAATTACCGCGTTGGCCACGAGCCGACGCATCTCGGCGCCTCGGACCACTTGCTCTATGTCGGGCGCAACACTCCGGCCGAAGGGAGCCACGTAGCAACGGAGTCCGGCTCGGCGCAGAAAGGAACGCAGTGAAGAGGACACCGATGGAACTGACCACGAGGAGGCTGGTGTTGCGAGACCTGACGACCGACGACTGGCGCGCGGTGCACGAATACGCCTCCGACCCGGAGGTGACCCGCCACCTGCCCTTCGGGCCGAACACCGAGGAAGACACGCGCCAGTTCATCGAGAGAACTGCCCAGTCCCAGCAGGCCGACCCCCGGCGGAAGTTCGAACTCGCCATCGTCCTGCGCCGGACGAGCGAGTTGATCGGCGGCTGCCGGGTGAGCCTGGAGGATGAGCCCAACCGGTCCGGCTCGATCGGCTACGTCCTGCACCGGGACCACTGGGGACGGGGCATCATGACCGAGGCCGCCTCCGAGTTGCTGCGGTTCGGGTTCCAGGAGTTGGGCATGCACCGCATCTGGGCCACCTGCGATCTGCTGAACGGGGCCTCTGCGCGCGTGCTGGACAAGATCGGCATGAAGCGGGAGGGCCTGATGCGCGAGGACACGTGGATGGGCCAGCGCTGGCGGAGCACTTACCTCTATGCCGTGCTGGAGCCGGAATGGAGAGCACAGAACAACGGCGGGAGCTGAACGGAGCGCGGGCGGAGCTGGCCGAGCGCCTGCGGGCGGCGGGAGCGGACCTGGTGGGGTTTGCCGACCTGAGCGACGTGCGAGAAGCATACCTGCGGGCTTTCCCTCGCGGGGTGGTGGTGTGCGCGGCGCTGGACAGGGACCTGCTCAACCGGGCCGGACAGGACCCCCGTGCGTTGGAGGAGCACTTCGCCGCCAACCGACGCCGCGTTGACCGGCTGCTCCAAGAGGCCGCCCGCTGGCTGTCCCAGGCGGGTCACCGCGCCTGGACGCCGCCCGTGTCCCAGAACCTGCCTGGTCTGGTGAGTCACCTGTCGCACAAGCGAGTGGCCACTTCGGCTGGCCTGGGTTGGATCGGACGCAGTTCCCTGTTCGTCTCCCACCGTTTCGGGCCGGCCGTGCAGCTCGGCAGCCTGCTCACCGACGCGCCGTTGCCGGTGGGGCGGCCGGTCAGGGAGAGCCGGTGCGGCGACTGCTTCGCCTGCGTCGAGGCGTGCCCGCACGGCGCTGTCCGGGGGGCTGCGTGGCGTGCCGGCGTGTCGCGCGACGAGCTGATAGACCCCTTCCTGTGCAGCCGCAAGCGGCTGGAGGAGGGCCGGCCCTATGGCCTGAAGCTGCCCTGCGCGCTGTGCATGGCGGTCTGCCCTGTGGGCCGGCGGTAAGCCGGCCGCAGGGCCGAACAGATTGAACGGAGACGGAGGGACTGCGGGGGAAGCCCCGGGACGCGGGCGACCGGAAATGGTGGGCGCAGCAGGACTCGAACCTGCGACTTCTACCGTGTGAAGGTAGCGCTCTCGCCACTGAGCTATGCGCCCATCGGGCTACCGGCGACTATAGCAGAGGCCGCGTCCCCCGTCAACCGCTGCGGCGTCGCCCCGCCGGCGAATGGCGTCCACCCGCTTTGCGTTTCGGCACCGAAGCCCTATCATCACCCGTCGCCGTTCGCAGGGACCGGACGGCCGAACCGCAGACCGGAGGCCACCCATGCCGGCCGACAGACCGAACGTGCTGTTCCTCGTAGTTGACGACCTGCGTCCGCAGCTCGGCTGCTACGGGCGCGCGCAGATGGTCACCCCGCACATTGACCGCCTGGCGGAGCAGGGCATCCTGTTCGAGCGGGCCTGCTGTCAGGTGCCCGTCTGCGGGGCGACGCGCGCCAGCCTGCTGACCGGCGTGCGGCCGACCCGCCGGCGCTTCCGCGACTACAAGACCTGGGCGGACCGGGACCTGCCCGGCGCGCTGACACTGCCGGAGCATTTCCGGGGCCACGGATACGTGACCGTCTCCGACGGCAAGGTCTTCCACCACCGCACCGACTGCGCCGAGCGTAGTTGGAGCTCCGAGCCCTGGCGGCCGGACCCGGAGGACGGCGACTGGCGCAACTACCTGCTGGCCGAAAGCCGAGAAGGCGCCGACGCGGGCGCAGCCGGCAGGCCGTTCGAGTGGGCCGACGTGCCCGACAACGCCTACTTCGACGGCCAGATCGCCGACCGGGCGGTGCGCGACCTGAACCACCTGACAGATGGAGACCGGCCCTGGTTCCTGGCCGTCGGGTTCCTGAAGCCCCATCTGCCCTTCAACGCGCCGAAGCGCTACTGGGACCTCTACCGCCGGGAGGACGTGGACCTGGCGGACAATCCCCTCCCGCCCCAGGACGCACCCGAGCAGTCTCTGCACAACTGGGGCGAGCTGCGGCAGTACCTGGGAATTCCGGCGGAGGGTGCTCTGTCCGAGGAGCAGGCCCGCACGCTGGTTCACGGCTACTACGCCGCCACCAGCTACACCGACGCACAGGTGGGCCGCGTGCTGGAGGAACTGGAGCGGCTCGACGTGGCCGAGAACACCATCGTGGTCCTGTGGGGCGACCACGGGTGGCAGCTCGGCGAGCACGGGCTCTGGTGCAAGCACTGCAACTACAACACGTCCCTGAACGCCCCGCTCATCCTGCGCTACGCGGGCGCTGGCGGAGGAGCGCGGTCGCGGGCGCTGGTCGAGTTCGTTGACCTCTACCCGACCCTCTGCGAACTGGCCGACCTGCCGCTGCCGGACCACCTGGAAGGGACCAGCTTCGTGCCGCTGTTAGACGCGCCGGGGCGAGACTGGAAGGAGGCGCTGTTCAGCCGCTACCAGGCGGGAGACTCGGTGCGCACTGACCGCTACCTCTACACCGAGTGGACCGACGAGGAAGGCGAGAAGACGGCGCGGATGCTCTACGATCACCGCCTCGACCCGGAGGAGAACCGGAACATCGCCGGGCTGCCCGAGAACCGCGAAGTCGTCGAGGAACTGGCCGGCGTGCTGGGGAAGGGCTGGGAAGGCTGCCAGCTTACCTGAACGCCGGGCGCCGTGCTCCCA
>CAYFVS010000398.1:0-3205 GCA_964346565.1 uncultured candidatus Brocadiaceae bacterium
CCGCTGGTGGCGGGTTACCTCTCGCGGAAGTGGATCATCCGCGCGAAGGGGCGGGCGTGGTTTGAGCAGAAGTTCCTTCACGTGCTCACGCCGGTCACCATCACGGCCCTGCTCATCACGCTGGTCCTGCTGTTCAGCTTCAAGGGCGAGGTGATCCTCTCCAAGCCGCTGACCATCCTGTGGATCGCCGTCCCGCTGTTCATCCAGACGAACCTGATCTTCGGGCTCGGCTACGGGCTCTCGAAGCTGCTGAAGCTCGACTACCGGGACGCGGCCCCGTCGGCCATGATCGGGGCGTCCAACCACTTCGAGGTCGCCATAGCCACCTCGGTCATGCTGTTCGGGCTGCAATCGGGGGCGGCGCTGGCCACGGTGGTGGGGGTGCTGATCGAAGTGCCGGTGATGCTGATGCTGGTCAAGATATGCCTGCGCACGCGGGGCTGGTTCGCTCACGCGAGGCCGGCGCGCGCAGCGTAGCTTCCGGCTCTCGGCGCGCTCATCCGACCCGGGCGCGGCTTTCGTCCAAATGCTCTTGACAGGGGACCGGGAGCCGGGTAAAGTCATAGTGTAACGGTGGGAATACTTGAGGAGCGCGCGAACCATGCAGTTCTCGACCAAGATGCGGTACGGCAGCCGGGCGCTGGCCGAACTGGCTGCGGCGTACCCGGAAGGCACCGTGCCCGTGCGGGAGGTTGCCGAGAAGCAGGAGATCTCCGCCAAGTACCTCGAGCAGATCATGTCGCGGCTGAAGGCCGCCGGGATCGTCGAATCCGTCCGGGGGCTGCACGGGGGCTACCGGCTGGCGGTGCCACCGGGTGAATGCTCCCTTAGCCAGGTGTTCGGGGCCCTGGAGGGCTCGCCGGCGCCCGTGGCCTGCGTGGACGAGCCCGGGGAGTGCCCGCTGGAAGACGTCTGCCCCACCCGCGCCACCTGGTCTGAGGTGAAGGAGGCCATCGTGCACGTGCTGGAAGACACCACGCTCCGGGACCTGGCAGAGCGAATGGAGGCGAAGAGGGCCCGGCAGAAGGCCCCCATGTACTACATCTGAGGAGCATCGCAGGTTGACCCGCAACACTTGACGGAGGATCAGATGAGCAGGATCTACGAAGACATAACCCGCACCATCGGCAACACCCCGTTGGTCAGGCTCGACCGGATCGGCGAGGGAACCGCTGCGCGGGTGGTGGGGAAGCTGGAATCGTTCAACCCCCTCTCCAGCGTGAAAGACCGCATCGGGGTCAGCATGATCGACGACGCCGAGCAGAAGGGCCTCCTGAAGGCCGATAGCGTTGTCATCGAGCCGACCAGCGGCAACACGGGGATAGCTCTGGCGTTCGTCTGCACCGCCAGGGGCTACAAGCTCGTCCTGACCATGCCCGACACGATGAGCATGGAGCGGCGGCAACTGCTGCGCATCCTGGGTGCGGAGCTGGTGCTGACGCCCGGCGCCGACGGCATGCCCGGAGCGGTGCAGAAGGCCGAGCAGATCGTCGAGCAGACCCCCGGCGCCTTCATGCCCCAGCAGTTCAAAAACCCCGCCAACCCCGCCATCCACCGCGAGACCACCGCCGAGGAGATATGGCGCGACACCGACGGCGAAGTGGACATCGTGGTGGCCGGCGTCGGCACCGGCGGCACTATCACCGGGGTGGGGGAGGTCCTGAAGGAGCGCAAGCCGCAGATGCAGATGGTCGCCGTCGAACCGGAGGGCTCCCCGGTGCTGTCCGGCGGCGGGCCGGGGCCCCACAGGATCCAGGGCATCGGCGCCGGCTTCATACCGGAGGTCATGAGGCAGGAGCTGGTTGACGAAGTCGTGCGGGTCAGCGACGAGCAGGCCGGCCAGACGGCCCGGCGGCTGGCCCGCGAGGAGGGCATCCTGGCGGGCATCTCGTGCGGAGCCGCCGTCTGCGCCGCACTTCAGGTCGCCGCCCGACAGGAGAACGACGGCAAGCTGGTGGTGGTCATCCTGCCCGACACCGGCGAGCGCTACCTGACCACGTGGCTGTTCGAGGAGGTCTAAGGAGGGGCAAGTGCTTTCCCGGATGAGAGAAGACGTGCAGACGGTTTTCGCGAAGGACCCCGCGGCCCGGAACGTGGCCGAAGTGCTGCTGTGCTACCCGGGGCTCCACGCCGTGTGGTTGCACCGGGTGGCCCGCGGGTTCTGGACACGCGGCCTGCGTCTTCTCGGACGAGTGGTCTCGCACGCCAGCCGTCTGCTGACGGGGATTGAGATTCACCCCGGCGCGCGGATCGGGCGCAGATTCTTCATAGACCACGGCATGGGGGTGGTGATCGGCGAGACCGCGGAGATCGGGGACGACGTGTTGATGTATCAAGGGGTAGTGCTGGGCGGGACCTCGTTGGAGAAAAGGAAGCGCCACCCCACCGTCGGCCACGGGGTGGTGATCGGCGCGGGGGCGATCCTGCTCGGCCCCATCGAGGTGGGTGAGGGAGCGCGGGTGGGTGCCGGCTCTGTGGTGGTCAAATCGGTCCCTCCCCACGTCACCGTGGTGGGCGTGCCCGGACGGGTCGTGCAGAGGGGTCCCAGCACAGAGGAGCTTCTTGAGCACGCCGAACTCCCGGACCCGCTTGCCGAACTGATGCGGCGGCTCGCCGCCGAGCAGCGTGCGCTTGCAGAGCGTCTCGGACGGCTGGAGGAGAACGCCATTACGGCCAGGACAGACCAGGAGTCGGAATCCGCCAGAGCCGTGCAACAGGTGGAGGCCTGAGTGGCCTCCGACGCAGGGAGCAACTTATGAGAGTGGCAACGAAGCTAATCCATCATCCCGGCGCGTGTTGCGAGCAGACCGGCGCCGTCAGCCCGCCCATTTACCAGGTGTCCACCTTCCGACAGGACGGGGTGGGCAGGAACCGGGGGTACGACTACTCGCGCACGGCCAATCCCACGCGGGAAGTGCTGGAGGGCTACATCGCCGAGCTGGAGGGGGGAACACGTGGGTTCGCCTTCTCCTCGGGCATGGCGGCGATCTCGAGCTGTCTGATGCTGCTTGATGCGGGCGACCACCTCATTGCCACCGAGGGCCTTTACGGTGGCACCTACCGGGTGCTGACAAGGGTTTTCGATAACCTCGGCATTTCGTGCGACTTCGTGGATACCGGGGACCTGGAGTCGGTGAAGGGCGCCTTCCAGGACAGCACCCGCGCCGTGCTGATTGAGACTCCGGCCAACCCGACCATGGGCGTG